>CAIXIP010000162.1 GCA_903919535.1 uncultured Bacteroidota bacterium
GGAGCAAAAGATAGATCTTTCCCAAGTTTTCGGGTATTGCCAAAATCGTTCTGTCTATATTAATTTTAATAAAGATTTTAATAAATTAAATGTTATTGGAACACTTTGTTATTTTACTGCAACTGTTAATAATATCAATGGATCTCGTGATCCAATGGATTATAATTATGCTATAAATACATCTGCAAATGAATTGCATCAGTTTGTTTTTGATACACGAACAAATAAAGTTCTTGATTTTAATGTAAAAAACATGGAAGAACTATTGAAAGATGATATTGAATTATATACAGTATTTATGAAACTCAAAAAGCGCGAGAAAAATGATGCAATCTTCATTTATTTACGCAAATACAACGAAAATCACCTATTTTATTTACCTGCTAAATGAGTTTTTTTTCGCTATAATTTGCGATATTTGCATTCCTAAAAAATTAATTATTATTCATTAACTATTTTTCAACCATGTCAGAAGGCAGACAAATTATTTTTTCAATGGTAAATGTGAGTCGCACATTGCCAGCAGGTAAAACAATATTAAAAGATATTTATTTATCATTTTATTACGGAGCTAAGATTGGTATTCTTGGATTAAATGGTTCAGGTAAGTCTACATTATTGAAGATTATTGCAGGGGTTGAAAAAAACTATCAAGGTGAAATTCATTTTTCTCCGGGATATAAAATCGGAATGCTTGAGCAAGAGCCTCAATTGGATGACACTAAAACGGTAATAGAAATAGTTCGAGAAGGTGCTCAGGAACACGTTAATATTCTTAATGAATACGAGGAAGTAAATAATAAATTTGCTGAGGAAATGAGTGCCGATGATATGGATAAACTTATCAATCGTCAGGCAAGATTACAAGATTTGATTGATCAATATGATCTTTGGAATTTGGATAATCGCTTGGAACAAGCAATGGAAGCATTGCGTTGTCCTGAAAGTGATGCACCAGTAAAAAACTTATCAGGTGGAGAGCGCAGACGAGTAGCATTGTGTCGATTGTTAATTCAAGAACCCGAAATTTTATTGTTGGATGAGCCTACCAATCACTTAGATGCAGAGTCGGTTGATTGGTTGGAACAACATTTGAAAAATTATAAAGGAACAGTTATCGCAGTTACCCATGATCGTTATTTCCTTGATAATGTAGCTGGCTGGATTCTTGAATTGGATAGGGGAGAAGGTATTCCATGGAAAGGGAATTATTCAGATTGGTTAGAACAAAAACAAAAACGTTTGGCGCAAGAAGAAAAAACGGAAAGCAAACGTCAGAAAACATTATTACGAGAGTTGGATTGGGTTCGTCAGGGAGCAAAAGGTCGACAAACAAAGTCGAAAGCGCGTTTGGAGAATTATGAAAAGATGTTGGGTGTTGATGCGAAAACATCAGAAGAGAAATTAGAATTATTTATTCCGAATGGTCCTCGTTTAGGAAATGAAGTAATTGAAGCTAATGATGTTTCGAAAGCATTCGGAGATAAATTATTATATGAACATCTAAACTTTAAATTGCCTCCTGCCGGAATAGTTGGTATAATTGGGCCTAATGGTGCGGGTAAAACAACTTTGTTTCGTATGATAATGGGAGAAGAAAAACCAGATCATGGCGAATTTAAAGTAGGTTCAACAGTTAAGATCGCCTATGTTGATCAATCTCATACAGAAATAGATCCTGAAAAAACGATATATGAAGTATTAACCGGTGGCAGTGAAAATATTGTTATTGGGGGGCAAACATTAAACTCCAGAGCTTATGTTTCGAAATTTAATTTTAATGGCTCTGATCAGGGCAAAAAAACTGGAATACTTTCAGGTGGTGAACGTAACCGTTTGCATTTAGCGTTGACCTTGAAAAAGGAAGCGAATGTATTATTACTCGATGAGCCAACCAATGATTTGGATGTTAATACACTTCGTGCCTTAGAGGAAGGATTGGAAAATTATGCAGGCTGTGCTGTAATTATTTCCCATGATAGATGGTTTTTAGATCGTGTTTGTACACATATTTTAGCTTTTGAAGGTGATTCTCAAGTCTATTATTTTGAAGGAGGTTATTCTGAGTATGAAGTTAATAGGAAAAAACGTTTAGGAAATGTTGAACCCAAACGAGTGAGATATAAAAAACTGACTGTTTAATACTTTGATTATTTGTAAATAAAAAGCAGGTGTTTTTCACCTGCTTTTTGTTTTTAGTAAATATTAAGGGCTTTTAAATAATAATTTTATTGCCAGCACCCTTCGCGGTTTTATATTAATATACTAAACAGCGTAAGGCTGATTAGTTAAATCTATTTCAGATTTATTTACTGCTTTTAAATTTTATCCCTAACTCATTAAATTTACCGCAAATTAGTTGAATTATTTCTGATTTTATTTCAATTGAATTTTGATGATTTCTTATCCAAACATGGCATACAACCTTTATTCCTCCTTCATCCAATCCTAAAACATAAACTTTCGACTGATATGATATTTCAGGGAGATCATAAGGTAATAAAATGTCTGACAAGATTTTAGTTATTTGTTCAACACTGTTGCTGTAATCCAAAACTACAACAATGTCGATCATTCTCAATGAATTGCTTAAAGACCAGTTTTTTACGTTTTGACCTATAAACTCTGTGTTCGGAACTAGAATGTCAGAACCGTCTTGGGTGTAAAGCCTAACAGATCTCCCGTTTATTTCTTTGACTATACCATTTTTGCCAGAAATTTCTACAAAATCATCTATTTTAACTCGGCCTTCAAGTATCAGTAATAGTCCGGCAGTAAAATTTGCTATAATGCTTTGGAGACCAAAACCAATACCAAATCCCAAGGCTCCAATCAATACACTTAAGTTATTAGAACTTAAACCTAAGAACATGATTATTAAGTAAAACCCGCTAAAATAAATAATAAGCTTAACAATTAACTTATACGAAAAATTTTTGCGAATACGAATATTTGAATAGTAGTCGAGATAAAATCCGATTAACCGTGTTATTGTGAATGTTACAATTAGTATAAATAACACTAGCAATATACCATAAATTGAAAAGGAATATGTACCTGTGGTGAAATTTTGATTTAATATAGTATCAAGTTTGCCTAGTAAAAGAAAGTCTAAACTAAACGCGTGAATTATTATTAGAAGAACCGAAAGGATTGAAAATAGCTTTATACCAAATAAAAATATTAAATTAATTCCTTTGATCTCGTTCTCAAAATACACAGGCAATTTTTTTCGAAGTGAATCAACATAGTAATTTATAAAAACGCGGAAGTAATTATTGAAAAAATAAAATACCACAATTGAATAGGTTGTAAATACAGAGCCAATCGTTAATAGCCTTGATAATGTATGACAATTTGTAATGTTTGCTATTATTGCAAATAGAGTAAAGGCAATAAATATTGAAAAAATGAATATAATTACTCTATTTATCTCAATACTTTTTGCTTTGTATGCGATTAGTATAAAAGCCAACCCAATTAATAAGGAAAGGAAATTAAGAATCAGCCAAATGTTAGTTTCGTATTTATAGGAAAACACGATAACATTAATAACTGCCAGTAATCTGAAAACGATAAAGAAAGAAGTCCAGGCATATTTATATTTTCGAAAAAGTGTATTTGACTTAAAAACTAAAACAGTAAGAATGAAGCCTGAAGTAGTCATAAATAGCTCAGCCAAAAGAATCGGTGTATTACTGAAGAAATATGGGATTATTACAGAAAGAAGGAAAAGTACATAGAAAACACTTAAATTATTTGATTTGTTTAGTACCGCATAAGAATTCGTTATCGCATCAGCAATATTCTTATTGTAGGATATTTTGTAGTGAATAAAAAGTCCAAACAATATAAACAGGAGCATAAAAATAAAACTACTATATCGTTCATTAATGTATGAAGACAGTATTCTGTGAGATAGCAAACTTGATTGATTTAATGATTGGAATACTGAAATCGTTTGTATCGTGTCCTTATATGTCTTTCCTTCAGCAAAAAAATTGTTGTTGGTGTTTTTTAACCTAATTCTAATATTTTCTTTGATCGACAAAAGATTTATTTCTATTGATAATAAGTAATTTTCCAATCTTTCATACTGAGAAATAATAGTAGATGTTTTTAAACCTAATTTATTTAATTGACTAATAACATCTGATTTTGATGGATTTATAACACGCAGTGAACCCACAATTGAATCAGGCTGAAGTAGGGGTTGAAACGATCGTAATTGGTTATTGTAACTAATGATATTTGCATTATTTTCTGTTATAGATTTTTTTAATTTAGAAATATCTTTTCCCTTATCATCTATGTAACTATATAATGATTTTAAGAGACGATATGAATAATATTTATTTTTTTCATCTTTGAAATAATTTTTAATATTATTTACATCTTGTTCATAGATCAATAGTTTCGATGATAAACCCGAATAATTATCGTCATACAGTATATCAATTTCGATACTATTTAATTCACTTTTAATACGGCTTAATTGTAAGTAATTATTGGAGTTGTTATAAGTAGGTGTTTCCTTATTTATCGAATCATTACCAGAAAAAACATTTGATGTAATGAAGAATAGAACAACTATGAATTTAAAACTA
>CAIXIP010000163.1 GCA_903919535.1 uncultured Bacteroidota bacterium
AAGGATTCTCATAAAAAAAACCTAGAAACTTTAATTTGATTGTTCAAAAATAGATGGAATTAACATTAATTAACGCTTGTTTTTTTCATATAATTTCACATCTTTGCACAACTCCTCTAAAAAAGAGGGGAATTTATATCTAATACTATTGATGAAAAAAGTAATTTCTATACTTTTAATTGTTGCTGTTTCTCACGCCTTGTATGCTGGTGTGGGCGATAAAGCAGCAAAACCATCAAAAGAAAATAAAACAATCACAGACACAGTTCCTTTTGCAATCGATGAAGAAGAAATAATGGATTACAACGATTCATTGACTTCATTTCCTGCTTATGAATTATATTGCAGTTGGGACACAGCAAATATTCATTCAAAAAAATTTGACATCAGTTCATTAAAAGACAGTGTTAAAGAAATTGTTTTAGCTGATAAATATAATTGTGGTTACGTTCCTCCTTTTATTGGAAATGTAACTTCTGGTTTTGGGCCACGAAGAAAGATATTTCATTATGGTATTGATCTGGATCTCGAAACAGGAGATGCCGTTGGTGCAGCATTTGATGGAAAAGTTCGTATCGCAAAAAAAAGCAAAAGTTACGGCAATGTCATTGTGATACGTCACTCTAACGGCATAGAAACATATTACGCTCATTTGTCAAAAATAAACGTTGAAGTAGGACAAGAAGTTTATGCAGGTGAAAATATTGGACTAGGCGGTAACACAGGTCGCTCTAGAGGAAGCCATTTACACTTTGAACTTAGATATTTAGGACAACCAATCAACCCTACTGATGTTATTTCTTTTTCTGAGCATAAATTAATTTCTGACACTCTTGCCCTGAGCAAAAAAACATTTGATTATATGACAGCTGCAAAAAAAATTGCATCTGCAAAAGGGGGAAAAGGTTCAAAAATTCATGTAGTAAAAAAGGGGGACACTTTATCGGCTATTGCCCGTAAATATGGAACTTCTACAAAAGTGCTTTGTCAAAAAAACAAATTGAAAACTACAAGTAAATTACGTTTAGGGCAACAAATTAAGTTGTAATCAATTAGAAGCCTTCTTCTTTCCAGATATATTTTAGTGTTGAAATATTATAATAGGCCAATTTACTGTTCTTTTCTACCTTTACAATAAACTGATTAAACATCTTGATAACATCATTTTCACAAGGAATTAAAACATTGCCTGAACTATCAATCAGTCCAGATTTTTCATTCTGAGAAACAATACAAACTCCTCTATCAAAATCTTCTGCTTCATCGTACAAAAATTCGACAATTATTTTTCCATCACTATTAATAAAACCAAACCTATCGCTTTTTTTGGCTTTTGCAACAGAACCACTAAAACTTGAAACAGCTTGATAAGAATATGGGATTTCCAACTTCATTTTCTTATCCACAAACCCCCATTTATCTTTTTTTAACACTGCAGCCAGGTCTTCGCAAAAAGGTTCTATGCGATCAAAATCTTTTGTCGAAAACAACTTCCCTGATCTGTCGATTAAGTTTTGTTTTTTATTTTTTTCGACAACTGCATAACCATTTTTAAATATTAGAGGTGTTCCGTTATAATCATATTCAAGTGGCAAAATCAAGATTCCACTCGTATCAGCAAAACCATACTTATGTTCTTTCACAACCATAATAAGACCTTCAGAAAACTCACCGATCAAATCGAATTCACAAGGCAATACATTGAATCCAGATTTATTAATAATGCCAAACTTTTTCAATGATTTTACTTTTGCTAAGCCATTCGTAAATTTATCTACCCAATCATATTTACATGGAATAACTATTGATCCTGATTTATTGACAAATCCATTCTGCCCGCCAAACTCAACTGAGGCAACCCCTTCGGAAAAATCACCCGCTTTTGAATAGATTACAGGAATAGCAACATTCCCTAATTCGTCAATATAACCAAATTTATCACCTAGTCCGACAGCAGCTAAACCTTCAGAATACTCTGTAATTTCATTATATTCGAATGGTGTTAATACTTTTCCTATTTTATTTATTACTCCATATTTTCCATTTTGTTGAACAACAGAATAACCATTTTTAAAAGCTTCAACTTGTTCATAAACAAAAGGAATAACGAGCTTTCCAGACTTATTAATAAACCCCGACTTGCCATTCAAACCACATTCTGAAAGGCCTTCAGAAAAATCTCCAACCCAGTCATATATGCAAGGAATAAAAATCCGCCCCAAAGTATCCGCAAAACCCCACTTCCCTGATTCTCGAACGGGGAATAATAATTTTGGAGATAATTCCATATCTTGAGAAATTGTTTCTGGAAAAGGGAAATCGGGGAATTCAGCTTTGAATTTATTTATAGTTTCAACTTTATAATCTGCTGTGTATATAGCATATAATGTATTCCAAGCCGTTTCAACATTTCTATTGGATGGGTATTTTTTTATAAAATTATGATATTCATTTATTGTTCCATGAACAGTAGATAACTCATAAATAGCATTTTGCGCCTTATTCACAAAGGGGCTACCAGGCTCATTTGAAAGGAATTTTTCAAATTCCTCAATAGTATTGTTTTTAGTTGAATATTGAAATAGGGTCGTAGAATAGCGAACTTGAGCTTCAGAAATCTCCTTTGCAAAAGGGTATGTTTCAATAAATTTATTGTACGCAAAATGAGTATCTTCTTTTCTGGCTTCTGAAAATGCCATAGCATTCCGTAGCTCGATGGCTTCAAAACATTGCGGAGCGGAAATGTAATAATCAATAAATTTATTTAACTCAACTATGCTATTTTTGTTTTTGTATACCTCAAATGCTTTTGCATTAATCAATCTCTGCAATGAATCAATTTTATTTTGTGATACATTGAATAATAAATAAAATAGCCTTTTCTTCGCATCAATCAACTGGAATGTAGATGCAGATATTGTGCAATATTTATAAGCACTATCAATATTAGAAAACGGATTATCTGACCGATAATAAATAACACTCAACCCATATGCTGAAGCTGAAGTTTCACTCTTCAACGATTTCTCAAACAGATGCTTTGCCTCAAAATAATTATATTCATTAAGAGCTTCAAATCCTTTCGATATCCTTTTTGCTTCAGAAGTACTAACCAAAAAAATTAAAATAAAAAATAAAACACTTTTCAATTTACACATACAAGAAGCAATTTTTTTGTAAAATTAGTAATAGTTTTGAATGTTAATCCCTCAAGGTTATTTGCATTCATTTTTATAAAAATGTATTTAATTCATTTTTTGTTAAGTATAGTTAAATTAAAAAAGCGTAAAAGTTTTATGTGCAATTTTGGTATCATAAAACTCATGATTTAATAAATTTTGCTGCATACAAAAAAGCAATTAAAAATAGAATAAAGCTCATCACTTGGTGGCAAAAAAAGCTTCAAAACGTTATAAACAAAGAGTTTTCAGGGCAAGAAAAATAAAAACAAATAAGCAATAAAATCTGACCAAATTTTGTATATTTGTAATCGGATAAAACACACATAATAAAAATGAAAAAAATTCTAATTTTATCAGCGATAATTATTGTAACTCTCAATAATGCATTTGCTGGTATTATTATTTTGGAAGGAAAATTCCAGGATAAAAATTTATTTATTCAGAATGGGTATGCAGGAAATGGCGTAGGTTTTTGTACTTACGAAGTAACGATCAATGGACAAACTTCAACTGACGAGGTAAATTCTAGTGCATTTGAAATTGATTTTACAGCGTTACAAATTAAACCCGGAACACCTGTTGTTGTTCAAATTAAACACAAAGATGATTGCAGCCCTAAGGTTCTAAATCCTGAGGCATTAAAACCTAGAGCAACTTTTGAAGTTGTAAATATTACCATTAATAAAGACGGTTTGATTAACTGGTCAACAAAAAATGAAATGGGATCTCTTCCTTTCATTGTTGAACAATACAGATGGAATAAATGGATTCCTGTAGGTGAAGTTCAAGGTGGAGGAAAAATGGATAACAATAATTATTCATTTCAAACCATTGCTCATTCAGGTGAAAATAAATTTCGCATTAAGCAAATTGGATATGGTGATTTGTCAAAAATTTCAACCACTGTTGCATTTGTTTCTGCTATCGGACAACCAACATACACATTGAACAAAAGTTCTGATGACATTCAATTCTCGAGTGAAACAATGTATGAAGTTTTTGATTCCTATGGGAACATCATTAAACGAGGCTACGGAAACGATCTGAAGATTAATAATCTTGAAAAAGGAAGTTATTATTTATGCTATGATAACATTATGACTGACTTCAAAAAGAAATAATTTTCGACTCATTAATTATCGCATTAAGCTCACTTATTATCATAGCTGTTGCACCCCAAACTGTTAAACCCTCTATTTCATAATAGGGGGTTTTTATTTCATTTCCACTACTATGGGTTATTATTTTTTCAGCTTTAATTTCATTGCTATTTAAAGAAAAAAGGTTAACAGTAATAATTTTTTCTACCTCATGGTTATCGATTAAAAAATCAGGCATTTGAGCACTAAATGCAAGAAAAGGAGAAACAATAAAATTACTTGGACGGATATACAGATCGGTTAATTTCCCTAAAATTTCCACATCATTTGTTTTAACTCCAACTTCTTCTGAAGCTTCACGCAATGCAGTAAAACTTAAGTGCTGATCACCTTCTTCATATTTACCACCTGGAAAAGAGACTTGTCCGCTATGAACTCCTTCATAAATTGGCCTTTGAATCAGAACTGTATGCAAGCTGTCGTTAAAAGGAAATAATAAAATTAAGACTGCACTTTTTTTTGCGCTCGGATGAACCATAAACTCTTCAGGGAACTGGCGAGTACTTGGAGCCATCAATAACTGAGCATCCTCACCCGGTAACGGTGCTTTCAAACGTGTTTTTACTTGTTCAATAAAGCTAAGGAACATGATTTTAAGTATTTAAGTGTTGCAAATATCTGAAAATTCATTGATTATACTGAATTTCATGAAACCAATATCCTATATAAGCGTACAAGTTTGAACATTTTTAAACTTATCCCCATGAACTCAGAACAAATACAAGAGGTGGTTCACTGGTTAAATCAACAGATCACCCATGCAAATGAAGTAATTAATGAAGCACATCAAACAAACAACTATGGAAGAGAAAATCAATACGAAGGAATGCGTGATGCTTTTATGAGATGCCTAAACAAAATAAACAATGCTTGATTTTACTAGTTACTATTGCGCCACATTTATTGTTTGACCAGCTTTTAAACGGACTCTTCCGCTTAACCCATTCATGCCCTTTATGGATGCAGTAGTGGTGCCAAATCTTTTTGCGATTTCAAAAATCGTATCCCCTTTTTCAATCGTATATTGTTTTTCATCTTTTGGAAATGCAGCTAAGCCCCATCGTGTCTTCTTTATCACTAATTCTTCACATAATAATTTCCCATCAGCAAATGAGATCAAATACTTTGGATTGATTGGCACTCCTTTAAAACGAACCTCGAAATGCAAATGAGAGCCTGTTGAATGCCCTGTACTACCACCTAATCCAATAAGTTCCCCTGCAGAAATTACTTGCCCCGGCTTAACCTTTAGTTTTGAAAGATGAGCATATACTGTTTCTAAGCCATTGTAATGTCGAACGATTACAACATTGCCAAATCCTCCATAACACCTTGCCACACGTACCATACCATCAAATGCCGAAACAACTTTATCTCCTTTATTTAGATCAATATCAATGCCTTTATGTTGAACACTATCACGCCAACCAAAGCCCGAAGTTATTGGTCCGTTGAACGGATTAATGTAGTTATTGTGTCCAAAAGCTTGTAAATTAAGTGTTACAGAAGTGTCTCCTTTTAATTTCAACATATCTTTTTCAGGAAATAAATTATTTATTTCCCAACCAGTATAAAAATCAGCTGAAGGAAACGAAGAAATATCAGTTATTGGTTCTTCCTTTTTACTATCAATGCAAACCAAATTTGAAATAGCTGCATTTATTTCATTAACAAGATCATAAGGAATTGTATCCATCTCGAATAAATAATCAACCAGCAATGTCAGTTGCGTTTTATTCATTGTTTGAATTGATTTTTTTTGAAGATCAAAAACAAGCTTTGGATTTTCCGAACTCAAACTGTCACCTATACCACGGTTTATTATTCTAGCACTGGAAACCGAACAATATAACACCACGGCACAGAATACAAAAAAACTGCGTAAAACAATAAAATGCTTCCTAACTGAAATGCTCATTAATTCGAAATATTAATTTTGGGAATGCTAAATTAACCCTTTTGATGAAAAAAACAAATCCCATCAGCAAATTATGCTAATGGGATTCGTGATTAATTTAAGAAGTATTTTTATTTTGTTCTTCCCGGATATACTTTCAAAGCTTCTTCCAGACATCTCATTGCATTTTTTAAATCTGAGATATTCAAGACATAAGCCAAACGAACTTCATTAATTCCTGATCCTGGAGTAGAATAAAAACCTGTTGCAGGCGCAAGCATTACTGTTTGATTTTCATACTCAAAAGACTCTAATAACCATTGACAAAATTTATCAGCATTATCAATTGGTAAACGGGCAATACAATAAAATGCTCCACTCGGTTTCGGACAAAATACGCCCTCCATTTTATTTAGCGCTTCAATTAAAAAGTCTCTACGAGCAACGTACTCTTTTTGCACTTTTTCGAAATATTCTTTTGGTGTATTTAATGCCGCCTCTGCTCCTATTTGTCCGAATGTTGGTGGACTTAAACGTGCTTGTGCAAATTTCATTGCTGTTGCCATTACTTCTTTATTTTTAGAGATCAAGGCCCCAATCCTTGCACCACAAGCACTATAACGCTTCGAAATTGAATCTAATAATATTACGTTATTATCTATTCCTTGCAAATGCATTACAGAAACATATTCTTTTCCATCATAACAAAACTCACGATAAACTTCATCACTTAATAAATACAGATCATATTTTAAAACTAACTGTTTAAGCAACTCTAATTCTTCACGTGAATATAAATATCCGGTAGGATTACCAGGATTACAGATCATTATCCCCTTTGTTTTCGAAGTAATTAGCTTTTCGAATTCAGAAATTGGTGGTAACGCAAAACCTGTTTCAATAGTAGATTTTACTGGAACAACTTTTACATCACTTGCGCATGAAAATCCGTTATAATTAGCATAAAATGGCTCCGGAATAATTATTTCATCACCAGGATTAAAGCAGGTCATCATCGCAATTTGAATAGCTTCTGAGCCCCCAGTTGTAATAATTATTTCATTTGAATCAATTGAAATATTAAAACTTTGATAATAAGCAGCTAATTTTTTACGATACGATTCTATTCCTGCAGAATGAGAATATTCCAACACTTTAATATCGGCATTTCTAATCGCATTCAGCATTCCTTCTGGCGTTTCAATATCTGGTTGTCCAATATTTAAGTGGTAAATTTTGCGGCCTAATTTTTTAGCTGCTTCGGAAAAGGGAACCAATTTTCGAATTGGTGATGAAGGCATATTAGTGCCTTTTTGAGAAACTTTTGGCATTTTTGAAATTTTAAATTTGCCAAAATTACTATTTTAGGGGTAAAATGAGGAATAAAATTTAGTCCTTTTTCTTTTTCTTAAGAACAACACCTTTAAAACGTAATACTACCGAAGAGTTTTTAGCATTTGAAATTAATTTAACTGTTCGGTCTTGTCTATCGTACTTTTCATGTGTATCAAATTTCACTTTTACTATATAGCTTTCACCTGGTTCAATGGCGTTATTCACCTGTTCCATTGTGGTGCAACCACATTCTACCTCATAATTTGAAATGATCAATGATTTATCACCAGTATTCTTCAATTCGTATGAAAACAAGAGCGTATCCCCTTCAGTTACAAATCCAAATTTACAGATTGGATTTGTACATGTTATTTCTTGTGAAAAAACGCTGTTAACAATAACGCTAAATAATATTATTAAAAATGGTTTGAGTATTTTAATACGCAACATGTCTTAACGATTTTAGTATGTTCATTATAACAACAAATCCCCCCGAAAATTCGGGAGGATTTGAAGAGATACAAAGTAAAACAAAACAAAACAAAAAATTAGTGCTTTTGCTCAACTGGAGCTGGAGCTGTAGTTCCTTCAGGCGCAGGTGTAGGATCTGGCTTAACGGTTCCTTGAATTCTTATAACTTTAGAAGGGGTGTCTGCATTTGAAGTTAGTGTAACTTGTTTTTCAAAATGACCAACTCTATCAGTTGCGTAGTGCACTTTTATAACACCAGATTTTCCTGGAGCAATTGGTTCTTTTGGCCATTGTGGAGTTGTACATCCACATGATCCCACTGCATTTGAAATTATTAATGGTTCTTTACCAGTATTGGTAAATTTAAATTCTCTATCTCCGTTTGCATTGTGTTCTATTGTTCCATAATCAACAAGCTCTGAGTCAAATTTAAATTTAGGAGCATTTGGATTAACGGGATTAGGTGTAGTCGTTTCAGGTTGCGCCATTGCACCAACCGCGACACATAACATTAAACCGATTGAAAGGATAGTTTTTTTCATTGTTTGATGATTTTTAGTTTATTATTTAGTTTATTAGTTTTAATGTTTTTCTAATGGAGTTGCGCCATCGTCCTTTTTTCCATTCGCTGGAAAGACATCTTCAACAGGAGCAGGCTGAACAGAGCCTTTTATTGTTAAAACCTTTTCAGGCGTCTTTGCATTTGAATGAATCGTAACAGTTTTAGTAAAATTGCCTGCTCGTTTAGTGTCGTATGTTACTTTGATAACTTGGATCTCACCGGGCTTAATAGGAACGTTTTTTGGGTATGTTGGAACAGTGCAACCACATGAACCTTTTGCATCACTAATAATTAAAGGCTCCTTACCTGTGTTTTTAAATTTGAATTCATAAGTTCCGTTTCCAGCATATTCAATGGTCCCAAAATCATGTAATTCCTTATCAAAGGTCATTTCCGCAAGACTTGCTGGTGCTGCAGGTGTTGTTACAGGACTAGCAGCTACAGGCTGAGCAAAAGCAACTAAAGAGCTAAAAGCAAAAACACTTATTGTAAAAATTATTTTTTTCATACTTAAGAATTTACTCATTTTATATGTTAAATTTCGTTGTTGTGTGAAAGCCAAAATCGTGCCAAAATCAAAAAAAAGGAAAATTAATTTTTAGTAGATTTGTGCCTCATTTTTGAAAAACGATTAAGTAAATTAATATGGAAATCCCAAAAACCTACAATCCAAAAACAACTGAAGACAAGTGGTACGCATACTGGCTTGAGCATAAATTCTTTAAATCAACACCAGATGACCGTGAACCTTATACAATAGTTATACCACCTCCGAATGTTACAGGAGTTCTTCACATGGGTCACATGCTGAACAATACAATTCAGGATGTACTTATAAGAAGAGCCAGGATGCAAGGGAAAAATGCTTGTTGGGTTCCTGGCACTGACCATGCTTCTATTGCCACGGAGGCTAAAGTAGTTGCTCTTTTAAAAGAAAAAGGGATCAACAAGACCGACCTGTCTCGGGAAGATTTTCTGAAACATGCCTGGGAATGGAAAGAGAAATATGGAGGAATAATACTAAAACAATTAGAGAAACTTGGTGCTTCCTGCGATTGGGATCGTACCCGTTTTACTATGGAAGAGGGGCTGAGCGAGGCTGTTATTGATGTATTTATCGACCTATATAATAAAGGCCAGATTTATCGTGGAGTACGAATGGTTAATTGGGACCCACAAGGCTTAACAGCTGTTTCTGACGAAGAAGTAATTCACAAAGAAGTAAATTCAAAATTATTTTATGTGAAATATAAAATTGAGGGAACAGAAGATGAGTGGATAACTATTGCAACTACTCGTCCTGAGACTATTTTAGGAGATACTGCTGTTTGTGTAAACCCTGATGATGAAAGATATGTTCATCTGAAAGGTAAACATTGTATTATTCCGATGGTTAACCGATCTGTTCCAATAATTTTTGATGAATATGTTGATAAGGAATTTGGTACAGGCGCACTGAAAGTAACTCCTGCTCATGATATCAATGACTATAATTTAGGAGTTAAACATAAACTTGAAATAGTTGACACTATTGCTTCTGATGGAAAAATGAGCGAAGCTGCTCAATTTTATATTGGAGAAGATAGATTTACGGTTCGTAAAAAAATTGTAAAAGACCTCGAAGAAATGGGGCAGATTGTAAAAGTAGAAGATATCAAAAACAAAGTTGGTTACAGCGAACGAACAAATGCCGTTATAGAACCGAAACTTTCCCTGCAATGGTTTTTGAAGATGGATAAAATTTCGAAACCTGCTTTAGACAATGTATTGAATGGTGAAGTGAAGCTGATTCCTGAAAAATTTGTGAATACATACAAACATTGGATGGAAAACGTTCATGATTGGTGTATTAGTCGCCAATTATGGTGGGGGCAGCGCATTCCAGCATGGTATGATAATAAATCAAACACTGTAGTTTGTAAAACAAAGGAAGAGGCCTTTGAAAAATTAAAAACTAAAAATTTAGAATTAAAAATTGAGGATGTTCGTCAGGATGAAGATGTATTGGATACCTGGTTTTCTTCTTGGCTATGGCCAATAAGCGTTTTTGATGGATTTAAAAACCCTGATGGCAAAGACATTAACTATTATTACCCAACAAATGATCTAGTAACAGCTCCTGAAATTTTATTCTTCTGGGTAGCGCGTATGATAATTGCAGGATATGAATATCGCGGAGCAAAACCTTTTACTAATGTATATTTAACAGGTATTGTTCGTGATAAACAAGGCCGAAAAATGAGTAAATCACTAGGTAATTCTCCTGACCCTATCGAACTAATCGAAAAACATGGTGCAGATGGGGTGCGGGTAGGAATGTTATTGTGTTCACCTGCAGGTAATGATTTGCCTTTTGATGAAAGCATGTGCGAACAAGGACGAAATTTTTCTAATAAAATATGGAATGCATTCCGCTTGATTAATGGATGGGAAGTTGATTCTAATGCAAAACAAACAGAAGGGAATGGAATAGCAGTTCAATGGTTTGATGCAAAATTTAATGAGCAATTAGAGATAATTAATGATTTGTATTCCAAATACAGAATGAGCGAAGCGTTGATGAGCACTTATAAATTGGTTTGGGACGATTTCTGTGCATGGTATTTAGAAATAATAAAGCCCGAATTTGTTGATGGAAAATCATTACCAATTGATAAAGAGACGTATGATGCCACAATCAATTTTTTCGAAAAATTATTGAATGTATTACA
>CAIXIP010000164.1 GCA_903919535.1 uncultured Bacteroidota bacterium
CCAACCACCTTTCCATTTAATATGCATTTCAGTTTTTGGAAATAAATGTAAACTATCAATTAAATATTCACTTTCATCTATACTCTCATAAGGAAGATTTTCCCAATAAGGTGGTGGATTCCATTTAATATGATTTTTATTAGATGATGAATTATCCCCAAATCTTAAATATTCTTCCAAATAAAAGTATTTAGATATTGTTTTAGAATTTAATAATGATTGAAATGTTACAGTTATTCGAGGCACTTCATCTTTCAATCCCTCAAATATTACCCTTTCATATGTAATCTGGATTATTTCACAAATATTAAATCCCCAGAAGTTATCATCTTGAAAAATGTTGGCAATACTCGCTATTGGTTTTATTATCATTTTATTATAGTATTTTCATGTTAAAAATCACAAAATTTAACTTTATTTTGAGATAGAATGGTTTAATTTAAAACGATATTGTAAATATAGTTTGAATTATCAAATTTGGCTACATTTGAATAAACCAATATAATTACACCGAGATATTATGACAGATGAAACAAAAATAAAAAGACAAAAATTAGTCGATAAGATATCTAATGATAACTTTAGTAGTAGTGATGTTGGGCAATTGCTTGTATACTTAAGAGGTGATTTTCCAGACAGTCAAAGATTAACAGAATTAGCCAATTTCATAACACATTCTGAAGGTCGAACCCGTGGGTTGTCTCATGATTATATAAATGATTTCATAACAAAGTTAATCGCCACATTTGAAAATAGTGGATCAATTACAATCCCCAAACAATTATTTGAAAGAAATAGTGTATATGAAGAACTAATTCACGTTTTAAAAACAATGGATATAGTTAATGAAGTTGCAAAATTCAGACAACAGAAAGATAAATTTATTGAATTTCTATTGGAATTAATTGATGAGGTAGAAATTAAATTAAAAGAAACAAAAGTAAAGCATTGTAGCTTGATAAAGGATGGTAGCATAATGTATGTCTGTTTTATCATTGAAAGTAAATCTTTCCTCTTTAATGGTGTTAAACAAAGAGTGCGATTATTTGACTAAATAATTTAAATTGTAATAATATGAATGACCAAATATTTGAATGTAGTGCTTTTAAAACAGCCTACTATTTGTTTCACTATTGTTTCACCTATTTACCCAACAAACACCCAAAAGGTTGACTATATGTATATTACAAAAGACTATTCGAATCCCTCCGACTCCACATCCTCTAAAGCCCTTGTAAATCAAGGGCTTTATTTATATTCTTAACCCTACAGGTTGGATTTATCGAAATTTTAAACGATTTTCATTTGTTTAAAAATCTATTTCAATAATTAGATTGCACTCTGAAGTTTATGGAAATTTTTCATTCACCTTTATACAAAATACTTGTCAATATACTTTTGGAATTTTTCCTTGTATTGTTCACTTATCGGAATAAATACATTACCATCGAAAACGATACGGTTTCGCTCAATTACCGAAATCCTTTTCAAATTAACGATGTAAGAACGATGAACTCTCATGAACCGATCTGCTGGTAACTGTTCTTCGATTGTCTTTAAACTCAATTGTGTCATTAATGGTTTCCCGTTGATTGTATGTATTTTAATATATTCATGCTGGCTTTCAATATATTTTATTTCATCCAGTTCGATACGGACTAGTTTATATTCTGATTTGACAAATAAATGCTCAGAAGTAGCTTCTGTAGTTTCTTTTTGTTTGTTTGTCTTAAGTTCAATAAGTGTTTTTACCTTGTTGGCCGCTTTTAGAAAATTCGAGAAGGTGATGGGTTTTAATAAATAATCCACTGCCTCTACCTGAAAACCTTCTTGAGCATATTCACTATAAGCAGTTGTGAAAACGACATAAGGTTTGTCGGTCAATGATTTTACAAATTCCATTCCGCTCAGATCAGGCATATTAATGTCAATAAAAAGGAGTTGGATGCTGTTATCCTTCATAAAACTCATTGCCTCAAAAGCACTTCTGCATTCGGCTACTAATTCAAGGAAGGGGATTTTCTCAATATAACTCGCTATCTTTTTTACTGCTAATGGCTCATCATCAATGGCAATGCATTTTATCTTCATAATGGAATTTTAAGGTTCACTTCAAATTCACTTTCTTTATCCAGGATGTTCAACAAGAAAGCATCCCCATATAATAATTTCAGGCTGTCTTTAATATTTTCGAGACCCATTCCAGAATATTCGCCTTCGTATTTATTCGCATTTATATGTTTGCTGTTCTTAATAGTACAATTCAGATATCTTTCATCCACTTGAAGTTTAAAATAGATGTAGGACTTCATTGGGTATGAAACACCGTGTTTAAATGCATTTTCAAGCAAAGATATAAAAAGCATAGGAGGGATTTTTACATTGGGAATTTGTTCAGGAATTAATATTTTAACTTCTACCTCATCCGAATGTCTCAGTTGCATAAGCATAATAAAACTATTAATAAATTCGATTTCCTTTTTCAATTCGATTGTGCTTTTTGCCGAATCATAAAGCAAATAGCGCATAAGTGTTGATAGTCGTTCAATAGCATCCTGAGCC
>CAIXIP010000165.1 GCA_903919535.1 uncultured Bacteroidota bacterium
CATATCAGAATCAGCCGTACTTCAAATATTGAGATAGTATTTTAAAATTATTTCATTCAAAATACCTCAAATCACTTGACTTATTTTTTTTCTGCATTATATTTATAAATGATTAGCCACACTATTAATTTCAAATGAGATAATGTGGCTAATCAAATAACCCAAGTAATTGGGAGCAAGCTAAAACATATATATATATATGAGCGAACTAAACAAATTTACACGTTTATTTAAAAATGTAAAGAACTGTAAAAACCTTAACTGGCAAGAGAAAGCCATCCTATCGGAAATAATCTCATATCAACTTGATGGAAAACCGTTCAAGGTGAAAGACCTAACACTTGCGTATGAACTAGCTATGGATAAAGGTAGTGTAAGTAAATTCATTCGACAACTATCACTTAAAAAGGTGATAACAAAAAACACCGTAACGTATCTGTCACATAGTGGCGGTAAGCCAAAGCGATTAAGAACCATTATCGTTAATGAGATAGAGAAATGGACAGACGCTTTTAAAACACCTGTAATTGAGCCCATTCAATCATCACCAAAGAAAAGTCAAGACCTACCCAACACTGGAATAGTTGCTAGTGTCGAGGAGCTGACTAAGCCTTCCGAACCAATTATTGACATAATGGTGATACCAGCTATTGAGGAGTCAGAAGCAAAGCCTTCAATCAAACCGAAGGTAATTAAAGTAGAAAGCCCTGAACAAATGCTTGAAATAACTGAAACAAAAAGAGTAGCAGCAATATCTTCAACTCAGGCAAAATCTCATGACACAAGTGATAGAATAACACTAGATTGTGAAAAGGATATAGATAACACTACCGCTAGTTGTATGTTAGTCATAAATCAAATAAAGGATAAAATGAAAATTGAATTCATAAATGTAAATGTAAAATTTGGTGATGAATTTTTACCAGATGAAGCCACATTATTGCAAGATGGTTCAAATAAGTATTGCTTGAAATCTACGTTAAAAGCATTGAAGCCTAGACTTTTTAATAAGGTCTAAACCCCAACATTATACGGAGACCTCCCGTCATTTAAACCATGACGGGGGCGTACTCCGTATCATTTGAGATAATGTATTTAAGATATTTTATTCGTGTTACTCGCCAGCATTACCACCAGTGATGTCGTTATAAATGAGCTATGATGGTTCAAGCTAAATTTCTGGGGAAATTTTTCACTTCTTGTATAGACGACCCCCTTTCAAATTTTTTTTGAATATTTTTTTTTGTGTTTTTTCAACGCATATCATGCGATTAATGTACTTGAAATTAACCGTTTCATGTATTCTTGGCACGCTGATTAGCACCTAAACACTGGGAGGTTTTTTAATCAACACTATTGATTCTATTGGCTTTTGATAGCAATCGCATTATACTATGCACGCATAATACAATTATTTGTCGGAAATTATTGAATAATACGACTTCAACCAGATATTTATATTAAAAAACATATTATGAAAAAGCCCCTTGTACTTGTTATCCGACCAGAAACGGCAAATAAAATTCTTAACTCAATACCAAAAAACTGCTCAATAACAATAAAGGCAGAGGATGCGAACAGGATACTTAATAAAGTGTCAATAAGAAACAAAAAATAAAAGCCCCATATCAATAGATACAGGGCTTTTCAAACAACAATTTTTTCTTAATACGCTACTTTATAAATACCATTAGCATTTGTTATAGCGTAAACATAACCACCTGTTTTATAAGTGAAAGCAACAATTTTTTGAGACACCCCAGAGCTACCTGGAATATCGCCACCTAATTGGTTCCAACTGGCACCATCATTATTTGAAACAAAAACTTGATTTATTAATGAAACAAATAAGTTTGTGTTGTCTGTGGTCAATGAGTAAATATGCATAAGGCTAAAAGGGGAAGTTATGCCTGTACTAACGGGCAACCAATTATTCCCACTATTAGTTGACATATAAACAGGCTTACGCCCAGTACTATATTCCGATGCTACAAAAATTTTGGAACCAATTCCAACAACGTTTTTAAAATATCCACCGTTAATACTATCATTAATCAATGGATTAAAGGTAGAACCATTGTTAATTGATTTAAAGATATTGCTATTGTCAGTAGCCGCAAAAATGTTGGTGCCATCAGTGGCAAATGAGATGAACCACGGAGCAGATATTGCAGGAGATGTAATTGGAATAGTTTGTTGTGCCCAATTAACACCATTATCAGTTGATTTGTAAACAGTTCCAGCAGAACCAATCAGTATAGTTGACCCAAAGAAATTAAGCGATTTAATCGCAGGATATGAACTGCTATTCACGAGGTAATTCCATATTGGCAACCAACTTGCCCCATTATTTGTTGATTGATATATTTTATGCTCATAGGTAGTAACAAGGTATAACGTAGAACCATTTGAATAAACTTTACAGCTTACAGTAGTATCAGTTGAGCTTAATCCATTGTTAACTGAAATCCAACTAATGCCATTGTCCGTTGACTTAAATACACCATGTGTTCCAGTACCAATAAAAATATTTGTACCAATCGAAGTCATTGAACTTACTTGATTATCAATAGTAAAATTAACTGCTGCCCATGTATTTGTTGTGGGCGGAGGCGTTGCTGGGGCATTACTACTTGTTGGAGTTGGCGACTTATCCTTTTTGCAAGATGCAAAAGTGATAATCACAATTAAAACTAGTAGTAGGTTTTTCATGAAGTTTGTTTTTATGTTATTACTGTAAATCAATTTATTAATGAGAATTGTATTGTTTCCAGAACAAATCAGAAATTTATTCCCAACCCCTACTCCAAGAAGGGAGTCCGCTTCCACAGCGAATAACGGGTGTATCCCAATGGTCATCAGCAACAAACCAAATTGGTGAAATGGCTCTGTATGTTAAACTAACATTACCTTCATCAAATTGTAAATATCTACATTGATAACCATCAACATCCCTTGTTGGCTCGCCAAGAGAAAACTCATGAACATTAGGCTCGTGGTTCATATCAAACTTATCTTCCATATTGTTAATCGTTTCCCAGATTTTTAATTTATTTCCAATGATTTCAAAACGATAACGTCTTGTATCATTCACGCTTCCACTATGTTTTTCCCACGACCACTTTCCTTGCAAATAGCTTTCAATCGCTTTGCTATCGTTAATACCTAATTTAGCACTTGCTTGTTGAGTTTGAACCTTTTTTTTATCGCCAAAGAGTACCATACATACACACAGTATACCAACTAAGCCAAAAAAAACCAGCATAACATTTCTAAACACAGTTTGTCGTTCCATTTTTTAATTTAATTAAGCACCATATCAATTTGGATACAGGGCTGAGATAATTTATTTTACCAATTAATTATTGCAATACTATTTTTTTAACATCAATAGTATTGCCTGTTCCATCAATGATGTAAACAAAATACATTCCGTTACCTGTCCACGTAGATAATGCAACATTCGATGTTTGTTGATTAATCGGAGTAGTGAAAACAACTTGTCCAAGTGAATTTGTTATTTTCATTGTGTAACCACTCATTGCCGTATAGTTCCCGTAATTAATGGTAATATGGTCATGAGCTGGATTCGGGTAAACTTTGATTGTGTTCTGATACGTCACTGGATTAAAGCCTGTGATGCCTGTATTTATTAGAAGTGTATCAGTTACAGTAATATTCGTATAACATATTCCCTCATTGTAGAGTGCGTTTATTTCTGTTGGATTTAACACACGATTATATAATCGTACATCATCTATTTTACCATCTAAGAAAAAATCAGCTCCCGTTAGATAAAACCCTCTTACCCCAAGAAAGATATTTTTATTATTTTGAACAAATGAAGAAGTTACTGTTGTATCCAATGTACCATTAACAAAATACTTCAAATTCGTACCATCATAGGTTGACATTAAAGAATACCACGTGCCCAACGAAATTAAATTTGAAGAAAGGGCATAATTGCAACCACTACTACACCAAAAAGCACTTCCATGTTTACCATAATTTGACGGAAGCCCTTCTAATCCCATTTCGAATCCACTGTTAGGAGAGGTATTATTAACGGTAGAAAGGAATTTGCTACCAATGTAATTGTTCCCAGCAACTAAATAGGTTTTAAAAGAATTCACATAAACCCACATTGAGACTGAAAAAACATTAGGCAACGGCATGTTTAGATTAATATTATTACTTGTTCCGTTAAAACTATAAGCACTATTGGGATTTCCAAACCTGTCGGTAGAAAGTGTTGCTCCGTTGACTGTTCCATTATTGTTATTTCCGCTTAAATCACTTGCGTTTCCTGTAAATGGCCAGTACCCAACCATGCCTGTTGTAGGGATTTGCGCAAAAGCATTCATAGTTAATGCTATCGCTAATGTTGTAAGTGTTTTTTTCATAGTGGTTTTTTTTAGTTTAGAACAAAGCTATTCCAATAAAGCACTCACCAATTTGTCATTTATTTAATGAGCCTATATTGAAGTAATCGTAAGGATTTGAAAAGGATTCGTTTTTGTGTCATGTCAAAGATAACAAAATTCGGAGTAAACTCCGAACCAGTTTTAGATTAAAACAGCCCTTCTTTTTTTCCTTTGTATCATGTCATTGGAAAAGCAGCTTGATAGAATCCAAAAGGAAGTAACAAAACGCTTGTATGTGCACTTTATGGCTCAATATCAAGGGAACAAACTTCGATTCGCCAAAGATGCAAAATGCGATGAAAAAACCATACGGCTACTATTTGATGAAGGCCAAGGGATGACTTTGAATTTGTTATTCAAATTGTGCTATACCTTGAATGTTGCTCCATCAAAATTATTGGAAGGTATAGAAATTAAAAAAGAACCTAATCAATAAGTATCGGGAATGTAACGGTAACTCGTGTTCCTTTCTCAGCTGGATTTATTTCATTAAGATTTACCACAACAACATTAAAGTTACTTGAATCATATTCTTTGTTTAATAGATTCAACCTATCTGCTGTCAGTTGTTGCCCTTTTGATTGGTGCAATGAATGTGCATCACCTTTGTTGAAGCCTTTACCATTATCTTTTATGATACATTTTAATAATTGGTTTTCTAGTTTGAACCTGATTTCAATTTTGTTTTTATAGGTATCAGTATTTTCAAAGGCATGTTCAAAAGCATTTTCAACAAAGGGCTGTATGATTAGTGGAGGGATTTGAGTGCTGTATTTATCAATATTAGAATCAATAGTTACAGAGGTTTCAATTGAATCAAAACGCATTTTTTGTACTGCAATGTAGCTGTTCAAAAAGTTGATTTCTGTTTGTAAAGGCATTAGCTTAACAGTAGCGTTTTCGAGGGTTTGCCGAATTAATTTAGAAAACTCACTCAAATAATGAAGTGCTTGTGTTGTGTCATTATCAATGATGAAATTTTGAATTGAATTAATTGCATTAAAAGTAAAATGCGGATTCATCTGAGCTCTTAGAGCTTCCAGCCTTGTTTCTAAAAGCTTATTGGTTAATTCAGATTTCTCCCTTTCTTGCTTTTTTATTGCTCTGATACGAATTTTATATATTCCAAATAACAGAAATCCACCTAAAATGCTCAGAGAAACAACAAACCAAGTTGTTTTCCAAAATGGTGGTGTTATTACTAATTTCAGTGTCTTTTCGGTGTAAACCTTGCCAGTGCCAATATTTTTACCTTCAATGACTATCTTAAAATTACCACTAGGGACGGCTCTTAGCTGGATTCTTCCCAATGCTTCATATTCGCTCCAATTATCTGACAAACCAATGATTTTATAACGGTAAACATCCTTATCTGCATTGTAGGAATTATTCGTTGAAAACAAAATCTCTATTTCATTCTGATAGTAATTAAGCCTAATTTGTCTGCTATCAAGACTATTCCAATCAATCAACGTATCAATTGGTAAATAGTTTTGACCGTTTATTTTTATCGTATTTATGTTTATTAAGTTGCATGATGTTTTTGTTCCAGCAATAATTTTATTTGTATTCAATTGAATAATGCCGTTGTTCGTGCCTATCCAAAGATTTCCGTTTTTATCTTTAATGCAATCGTTAAACTGCAAATCATTTAAGCCTTCGGAATGGTTTATGAGTTTAACGAATTCATTATTTTTAACTATGTTAATCCCTTTATTTGTTCCAATAAAATAAGTATTGTTACTTTCTTCAATAAAAGATATTGACGAACCAATTAGTTCTTTGTCTGGATTATAAACTTCAAGCACTTCTATTGAATCCCCTTTAGTCTTTGCTATGTATGCTCTTCCAGCATTTGTCCCTATAACTAAATCACCCTTACTATTACAAATTAATTCTTTGATGTTGTTTTCTTTAAAACATCCATTCTCATTAAGCCAATAAAAACTGGAATCTCTACTCATGAATAAACCCTTAGTAACAGAGGCATACCAAAGCGAGTTTCCTTGTTTTATTATTTTTGAAATGTCCTTTGGAGTAGATTTGTTTTTTGCTGAAAAGCGAACATAGTTCTTATAATCAAATTTATTTGGCATTAAAAGCAAATCCCCATACCCTTCACTAAAATATAAATGGTCATTTTCATTGAAGGCAATATGACCACCATCAGAGCCATAGAAGGCCAGTACATTTAATTCATTGTCAAAACAAATTATTCCCCATGATGTTCCTAGCCAAATATTATGCTCTTTATCGGATGTGAAATTATATGTGGTGAATCCCTCGTTGATTTTATAATTCGGGAGAATCCGTTGGTAGTTTGGGTCAAGGTTATGTTGTTTTAGGTATGCTATTACCTTATCTTGTAAGGTAGATTTATCAATGGTTTCAAAGCTTAAATCTGGATGTAGTTTTATGATGTAGTCTTTTGCTCCTATCCATGTGTTATTCTTTTCGTCATTGTAAAGTGCTGTAATTTGCAATTCATTTAAACCAAAATAGCTTGAATTTATAAACTGTATTTGTTTGCTTAAATCAACTTTATACAATCCTTTATCTTGCGTTCCCACCCATAACAATTGTGTTTCTTTATCGTAATACAAGCACCATAACGCTTTTGAATTGATGTTTGCCTGTTTAGATATGTCAGTTACTATTTTGTTACTATAACGGTATAAACCGCCCTCTGGTGAGTTCACATTCCATGTCGCAAAATACATGTTGTTGTCGGTGTCCATAGTATAGTCCCAAATTATAGGACAGGGAATATTTTTTTCGATATTGGTTTTGAAATCTTTTGTAAAAAGGAAATGGTTTGCATCCCCACCCAGATAGGTATTGTCATGAACACATGATGAATAACAAACCTTTGAATTAAACAGGCTATCTAGTCTCGAATTATTGAGATTGCTGCTGATAGTAAGGTTATACACACCAAAATTAGTCGAAGTAATTATTATTTTGTTAGGCGTTTCACTGATACCCACAATCTGAAATCCTTTGTCTGTTTCCTTTCTGGTGAAGGATTTGAACTGTTTCCCATCAAACAGGGATAGACCATTTTCCGTACCTATTACTAAGCATTTATGTTTTTTTGAATAGTATAGTTTACGGATGTTATTATTTACCAGACCATTTGTTTTGTCAAAATAAATAAATATTCGTCCATCAAATTTTGCCAGACCATTTCCATATAATGACAACCAGAGGTTATGTTGTTCGTCTTCAACAATAGACCAAATGTTATCATGCTTTAATCCAGTGGTTTCATTGTAAACTTTGTAGGTTGTACCATCGTAGCAAACTAGTCCAGCATCAGTACCTATCCATAACAAGCCTCTACTATCTTTATAAATGCAACCAATTGTATTGCTTGGCAATCCATCATTAATAGTTATATTTTTGCTGGGAATGGTTTGTGCTATAACACTTGTAGCTATAACACTTAAAAACAAAAAAAAGAGAGTTTGATATAATCTCATTACAAATTTCTGTTTTTAAAAATAGTATTAATCAGATTTTCGTTTTTTCTAAATGATACATCCAGTTGCTTCCCATTTGTTAATATTATGCTATACCCATCAACTCTACTATAACTTGTAACGTAGTTCAAATTAACCAGTGTTGATTTATGGATTCGTATAAAAACACTACTGGGCAGTGTTTCTTCGAGGTATTTGAGCGTTTTAGTAATTATTATTTCTTTGCCTTGTAGGGTAACTATCTTGGCATAATTATCAAGACCTTCACAGTAGAGTATGTTGCTTATTTTTTCCAATTCGTAACCTGTGGATGTAGGTATTGCAATTTTGTTGAACTGGGTTGAATCTGTATTTAGATTCTCTAACAAAGCATTAATACGCACTTGATTTGTTGATGCTGTTTGTTTTCGTTCCAAGCGTTTTATTGCTTCATTCATATCAACAAAATTAATTGGCTTTAACAGGTAATCTATTGCAGCGTGCTTAATTGCATCAATTGCGTAATCCTTGTGGGCAGTGGTAAATATGATGTCAAAAAATATATTGTCGAAATACTTAAACAGTTGAAATCCGTCTTCACCTTTCATTTCAATATCGAGAAATATTAACTCGGGATGTAACTTATTTATTATTTCAACGCCTTTTTCAACAGATTCAACTGCATCTAAGACCACTAACTTAGCACCAAAATACTGGGTAATAAGTTTCGCCAGAAACTCACGAGCTGGTTTTTCATCGTCAATAATAATACAGGTTATCATAGTGTCGAATTTTGAATGTGTAAGTATTATAATTGGGTAAAATTAGAACTAACTATTATAAATGAAAATAAATTTAGTCACCGTACTTGGATTCAATGCCACCGTATTGTATTCTATATTATTCGTTGCTATGCAATGCCTTTGATTTACCGCTTCCCATTTAGAATATTCAAGCCCTTTTCAATTAACTCTTTTGCCTCAGCAACTTCGTTATCTGTGATTGCTGTTCCTTGTGTAGATATAAAAAGCTCTCTTATATCGACACCTAAAGCCTTTGCAAACTTTGGCAATGTTTTTATTTTTGGATAATTATCCTCTTGACAAATATTTGTAATTGTGGTGGTGGTCAATTTTACACGCTTAGCAAGTTCTTCACGAGATATTCCCTTTTCAGTCATAATCTCTTTTATCCGTAATATTTTCATATTTGTTTTTTTTACAAATGTAGCAATAAATGCAAGTATTATTTAACATTTATGTAAATATATTAAATATAATTTGCTTTAATGTTAAATAAGACTTACTTTTGATGTGTAATAAACAAACAATATTTAACATGACTGCAACAGAATTTAAAACCAGCCTAAGGGAAACTAAATCGAACTTAAAAAATGTGACCCTTCAACTGATAACAAAAAATAGTGTTCAGCCATATACTAATAATTTGTTTGGATTTGGAAACGCTGTATTGAGAGAAGAAAGCAATGGTAATTCTTTTAGTATCAACCAAGCTTGGACAAATTCTGGTGTTGTAAAGATTAATTCAATTAATCAATTGGCTCAACTTTTAGTTTCTGGAACAGTTACAGGAATCCAGTTCCAAGCTTTCTACCAGACGACAGATTTTGCAGAATCTATAAGACATGGGTACAGCCTAAACGACTAATTAATAATAAAAAAATATCTCATGGAAACTCAATCAATAGCAATAGCATCTGAAATACTTAACCAAATCAAGTGCACTGATAGGTGGGCTTTGGCTGCTTATGGGGCAAAGAACTTCCTAGCGTTACCAGAGAGCAAGGAATTTCAAGGTGGTGTCAGATTTAATGTGAATGGGTTAACACATAAGGGACTAGTGGTGGTTGAATTAAGATGGGTTGATGATTATACCGTTTCGTTTTTATCTAAAAAAGGCGAACTGGTTCATAAGGTTGAAGGTGTTTATTGTGATATTTTAGTGGATATAATCGACTGGGTCGAGGGAAAATAAAAAAAGGGCAAAATGTTGTCGTATTGTTGTCGTAAATTGAAAACACAAACTATTCGAAAGCTGACTTTACTTGTTACACCCTTTTGTTATCAGCCTATTTAGAGTTAACTGAAATTTGATATTTAAAAATAATTTAGGAAACTTCTATTCTATCCGTTGAACTACGAAACCTGATTTATTTTATGGAATTCTAATTTTTTGAAATGTAAAGTTACAAATTCTGCATGAAGTAATCCGTCACTTTTTGATATAAGTGCTCTCTATCTTTTCCTAAA
>CAIXIP010000166.1 GCA_903919535.1 uncultured Bacteroidota bacterium
CGCTAAATATTTTTAAATCCCTATTTAAAGGACGAGAAGATATTTATGCTACACGTTGGGAAAAGGGCACTAAAAATGGTTACTCTCCGGCTTATACTTTCGACCCATATAGCTACAAGATGCACAGGATGAAAGGTGGCACTTTTCAGAATTACACGAACAAACAATACCAAACACTTTCTGACGTACAACTGCTAAAACATTTGCAAGGCGAGCAGTTAATAGGATTGTATCCGCTCTTAAAAGATAATACATCTTGGTTTATTGCTGCTGATTTTGATGAGGATAATTGGTCAGAGGAATGTAAAACCTTTATTAAAACTTGTGGCAGTAAAAACATTCCTGCCTATTTGGAACGCTCACGTTCAGGCAAAGGCGGTCATGTTTGGATATTTTTCGAGCAAAATTATTCAGCATTTAAAAGCAGAAGTATTTTTAAATCATTGCTTGAGGAAGCAGGCGTATTTTCTGTATTTGATAAAAGTTCCAGTTTCGACAGGCTGTTTCCTAATCAAGATTATCTTTCCGGAAAAGGATTCGGCAATTTAATCGCTTTGCCATTAAATAAAACCTCTTGGGACAATGGTAACAGTTGTTTCATTAGTCCTGAAACCTTATTACCATTTGAAAATCAATGGGAGTTTCTTCAATCCATTCTTAAAATCACAATTCCTGAACTTGAAAACCTTTATCAATCCATTGCGACTAAACAGGGTAATTCCGTAACTAAAACCACGACTTCTAAATCTGTAAATGGAAAACTAAATATCATACTAAGCAATGCAATTTATGTTTCAAGAGAAGGACTAACAACGCCCCTGATAAATTTTATTAAAGATGAATTCAATTTTATCAGCAGCGAATTCATCATTAAAAAGAAGCTCGGTAAAAATACATGGGATACAGACCGTTACTTTAAACTAATAGTGGAAACCCCAAATGAAATTATTGTACCGAGAGGAGCAGCCGGAAAACTTCTCCGTTTTTGCAAGGAAAATAAAATCGAATACGATTTTGTAGATGCAAGAATAAAAAAGGAAGCAGTACTATTTAATTCGGGCATTCAATTAAAAGAACAACAACTTGTAGTAAAAGAATCCGCAAGCAAGAAAGATTTTGGAGTTATTGTAGCTCCGCCTGGTTCGGGTAAAACAATCATCGGTCTTTCAATTATTGCAGAGAAACAACAACCAGCTCTAATTATCGTGCATCGTAAACAACTAGCGATGCAATGGATTGATCGGATTGAATCCTTTTTAGGTATTCCGAAAAAAGATATTGGAATAATTGGACAAGGTAAAAATACCATCGGTAAACACATTACAGTTGCCATGATTCAGAGCCTTGACAAACTACTACAATCCACAGAGGCAAACAAATATGAAAATAGTTTCGGTACAATTATCGTGGATGAGTGTCATCACGTGCCTGCCGATACTTTTAGAACTACCATAGCAAAACTTCATTCGTTTTATTTATATGGATTAACAGCTACACCATTCAGGAAATACAATGATGGTAAGCTTATCTTTTCTTATTTAGGTGAAATAATTGCGGAAATAAAACCGCAATTAACAGAAACTACTGGCGGAGCTAAAATCATAATTAGAGATACAGCTCTCTCAATTCCTTTTAATTCAAAAACGGATAAATTTGAAACACTATCAAAAATATTAGTTCACGATTCCGCACGAAACAAACTGATATTGGATGATGTGATTGCCGAATTAAGTAAAGGGAAGAAAATTGTAATTGTTACCGAACGAAAAGACCATATTGAAACGCTTAATCAGTATTTAAAACAGAATTATGAAACAGTAACATTAAGCGGAGAAGATTCAGAATCAAATAGGAGTGCAAAGTGGAAAATGTTAAATGAAGGTAATTTTCAAGTACTCATCACGACAGGGCAATATTTTGGAGAGGGTAGCGACATTCAAAACATTGAGTGTTTGTTTTTGGTTTACCCTTTTTCATTTGAAGGCAAGTTAATTCAATACATCGGCAGAGTTCAGCGTTCAGAAATCACGCCAACCATGTATGATTACAGAGATTTGAAAATTGATTATCTCGAGAAATTATTTCAAAAACGAAACTCGTATTACAAAAAGATAAATCAATCCGGTACATTGTTCGACCAACCTGATTTAGCAGTTGAATTCGAGAAAAATAATTTCACATTTGAAAAATCGATAAAAATTCCAATTGAGCAGCTTGAATTTAGATTTGGTGCAATTGCTTTTAAATATCTTGTTCCTGAAGTAAATGCAGAGATAGAGTTTGAAATTGAAAATACAGAAATGCGCCCTGAATTTGATGTATTGAAGCCTTACTTCGTTAAAATATTAAAGACTAAAAATGTTAAAGTAGATGTATTTGCTGAATTTGCAAATGGAAATCTCAATTCATATTTTGCTTCGTCTGCCGATATTCAAAAAATAAACAGAGAAATTGTAGATAGCGTAAAGTTCAGATTTGTTTCTAAAGGAATTATTGGAAGAATGCCAATGGAGGATGATAATTTATTGAATATTGGGCAAATACAAAGCAATGAAACGGGAAGCCAACTATATGTATCCGAAGAACAATTATTGGATGATATTTTAAACTCAAAAAATGTAAAACATAGTAAGCAGCTCCGTTATTTATCCCAGAAACATGATAGCTCTATATTAAAAATTCGATTTGTATTATCTCCTTTCTCGTTTGTATTCCTGATTAATGGAACACAACAATATCACATCCTATTGGAAACATTGGATACAGAGGAAGCTACTTACATTTGGCATATAGATAAGGGCAACGCCAATCTTTTACGCAAATTGAAACAAATTGATGATGCTCTTGGACTAATCAGGACAAAAGGTCGGCAAACATTCATTGAGAGTAGTCCTGAAAATTTTAGTCGTATTGTTCACGATTATTCCGATGATCGAAAAGGGTTTGTTATTTGGAAGGATTTGCTGGAAGAAAGGATAGTTTAGCAATGCATTTTGACAATTATTTCTAATCTTAGATATTAAATTACCTTTGAATACTTCCGAATACTCCTGAATACCTTTGAATACTTCCGAATACCTTTGAATACCTTTGAATACCTTTGAAAATTAGCCAATACCTTTGAAAATTAGCCAATACCTTTGAAAGTTAGCCAATACTTTTGAATACAGCCGAATACTTGCCTCCCCACTATTTTATTCGAATAATATTTGTGAAAAAAAAACACAAAAAAAATGTATTCAAATAATAATCCACTATTTACACTTACTATCAGTGAGTTTAAAACCCTCTCCAGAATACTTATAGAAGAAGCACTTGAGGAAAGATCGCAGCTTAAAAAGAAGTTGGAGGAAAGCGAAATTGAAAAGGAAGAACATTTTACAATAAAAGAATTAGCTCAATTCTTATCGTGTTCTAAACAAAGCATCCACAACTATAAGAAAGCCGGGTTGCCATACTATCGAATAGGTAGAAAAATCTTATTTGAAAAACGAAAGGTTCTCAGTTTTATGAAATCCATTAAAACAAAACGAATCATCATTGAAAAGTAATTTTTTATATCCATTAAATATATGTGTAAAATGAGTTTAGAAGAAATATTGATGTTGCTGCACCGCAATATTAAATCATTGCAAAATAGTTTGGCAGGATATGTCAAAAAGAAGGATGCCAACCAATTATATATTGATAATCAGAACAAATTGATAGCTGATTTGATTGCTGTATATAATTACTTTGAACCCTTACAGGATTTTGAGCCAATTTTTAATTCAATATCTAAAATGGAATCCATATCAAATATCCCGGATGACATTGGTTTAATAAGCATTACATATCGTATTCGACCTAAAGGAGATATTCCCTTTTCAATCACACTTAATCCTTTTAAATAATGATAGAGCATATACCAATAGGGAAAGAGCCAAAGCAAAACGCAAGCGTCCCGGAAGACAATAAACAAGTAAGCCTATTTAAAATAAGAACCTTAAATGAATGTATAATGGAAGCAAAAAATAAACCAATCCCAAAGATGCTATTCTCGCAATTCTGGTATGAAGGAGAGCTATGTATTTTATTTGCTGATACCAATTTAGGAAAATCAATATTGTCTGTTCAAATAGCAAATTCAATTAGTTCAGGAATTCCGATCAATGGTTTTAAAATGGAAGCTGCCATACAACCAGTTGTTTATATTGATTTTGAACTAACTGATAAACAGTTTGAAAAACGCTACTCAAATAACTATACCAACCATTTTATTTTTAGTGACAATTTGATTCGATTAACAATTGATCCGCTGTTTTCTGATTTTGAAAATTTTGAAAAGCAACTTTTCAGCAACCTTGAACAATCAATTATTGCAACATCCGCAAAAGTGGTAATCGTTGATAATATCACCTATTTAAAGGAGC
>CAIXIP010000167.1 GCA_903919535.1 uncultured Bacteroidota bacterium
ATACCCCTTTAAAATCCGGAATGTTTTTCAATTCTAATTTAATATTTTTAAGTGTTGCAGTGTCTTTGAAATCGTGAATAATTTCCAGAACATCAATGTCGATATAGTGCGAACGACTACCATCTATTATTACGGATGAATTATCCGGCAAGTGAGATAATGTAAGTGCAATACTTCCCTTATTAAGAAATGTAACCTCTTCAGCTAATTGAATTGTTATTTTTTCATCAGCATGATGCAACTCTTTATGAAAAAAATAAGCTCGTTTATAGTTGTTACGCAGTATAAAAAATAAAGAGACCAACATTCCTGTCCCAATTCCTTTTAAAAGATCGGAAAACTGAATCGCAATTACAGTAATTATAAAAGGCAAGAATTGCTCCCATCCGAGTTTGAACATCGATCTAAAAAGTGAAACTTTCGCCAATTTATAACCTACCATTAAAAGTAAAGCAGCGAGACAAGCCAGTGGAATTTTATTTAGTAATGAAGCAATTCCAATCACACTGACTAATAAAAGTAAGCCATGAATAATTGCTGATAATTTTGTTTTACCCCCGGCATTAACATTTGCCGAACTGCGCACAATTACAGCAGTTAAGGGCAGGCCGCCAATCAACCCTGAAATTAAATTACCTAATCCTTGTGCTTTTAATTCGCGATTTGTTGGTGTATTACGCTTATATGGATCAAGTTTGTCAACAGCTTCAACGCTCAACAAGGACTCTAAACTGGCAATTATAGCAATAGTTACCGCAACAACATATACATGATAATTTCCAAAAGCAGCAAAATCAGGCAATGTAAATTGGTGAATAAACTCTGTTGCAGAATTAGCAACTGGCAATTGCACTAATTTTTTGCCAGTAAGATATAATTCTGGGTTGTTAATTTTAAACCATTCATTTATAAGTATTCCGAGTATTACAACAAATAACGCACCTGGAACAAGTTTGAAAAAGGTATATTTTTTCAAACTTGGAAACTCCCAAACTATCAAAATAAACAATGAAACAACTGCTATTATTACTGCACCGGGATGGATGAAGTTAATGGCATTAAGGATTTTCGAAAATGTATTATCTCCTTCTGCTTGAATAAAATTAAAATTGACCAAATGATTCTGGTCGTATCCAACTGCATATGGAATTTGTTTCAGTATTAATATTATTCCGATTGCTGCAAGCATACCTTTAATAACACTTGAAGGGAAATAATATCCAATGATTCCTGCTTTTAAATACCCTAGAGTAATCTGAATCAAACCCGCCAGAACCACCGCTAATAAAAAAACTTCATAACTACCTAATTGCGTAATGGCATTAAGAACAATAACCGTTAAACCAGCAGCAGGTCCACTTACACTAAGTTCCGACTTGCTTGTAAAAGCCACTACTGTTCCTCCAATAATTCCGGCAATAATTCCAGAAAACAAAGGCGCACCAGATGCTAAAGCAATACCTAAGCATAAAGGCAAAGCAACAAGAAAAACAACTAGTCCAGCAGAAAGATCGTTTGTAAAATATTTAAAAGTAATTCTATTCGTATTTTTCATTGGCCTAAATATTAAGAGCTCTTTTTCCGCTATTTATATTTTTATAGTTCATACCTGAATATCGGCTTCAAATCTGTTGTTTCATCCACCATCACTTTTAGGTCTTTGATCAATCCGTCATCAAATCCATATACCCAACCATGCACCTGTAACTCTCTTTTTTCCCAAGCTCTTTGAACAATAAGTGTTTTTCCAAGATTATGAACTTGTTCCACAACATTTAATTCAACTAAACGATTTTCACGTTCTTTGATGTCAGAAATTGCTTCTAACTCTTCTGAATGTTTTTCATAAACTTCCTTAATATTTCGCAACCAATTATTCACAAAACCATTGTCTTTATTTGTCATTGATGCAATTACCCCACTGCAACCATAATGTCCACAAACAATAACATGTTTCACATGCAATACTTCAACAGCATAATACAATACACTAAGTAAATTCATATCAGTATGAACCACTACATTGGCAATGTTTCGATGAACAAATATTTCTCCCGATTTTGTTCCTGTAATTTCATTTGCAGGAACCCTGCTATCTGAACAACCAATCCATAAATATTCTGGATTTTGGCCCAATGATAATCCTTTGAAATAATTAGGGTTAAGAGCTAGCTTTTCAGCTGCCCATTTTTTGTTTCCATGTAAAAGACGTTCGTAACTAATATTCATTTTTCGATTTGTTAAATTTTAAACGAAGCGAAGATAAAACCTAAAAAAAGAAATTCCTAAAAAAAGGGTTTTTGTATTGGTAGTATTAAAAACACCAAATGCTTACTTTTATGAATAACTTTGTTATCTAGTATTAACAATTATTTAACCTTGAATAATATATCTATTAGGAAATAAATTCGAAATTTGATTAATCAAAAACGAAACAATGACTATGCAACACAAAATTTTATTAGTAGATGACGAGGCCGATATTCTGGAATTTTTAAGTTATAATTTAAAAAAAGAAGGATATACCGTATTCACTGCAAATAATGGGAAAGAGGCTGTTGCTATTGCTAAAAAAGAAAACCCTCATTTAATTATTTTAGACGTAATGATGCCGGATATGGATGGCATTGAAACTTGTAGAGAGATTCGTGAGTTGCCAGGATTAAAAGATGTAATGATTGCATTTTTAACTGCCCGCAATGAAGATTATTCTCAAATAGCAGGTTTCGAAGTTGGTGCTGACGATTATATCAACAAACCAATTAAACCTCGTGTTTTAATAAGTAGAATAAAGGCATTATTGAGACGTAGCGCATCTTCAACTTCTATTGACACAAACAAAGCTGAGATGGGTGGAATTAAGATCGATAGAGAACGTTATTTGGTAATGAAAGACGATGTGGAATATAATTTGCCTAAAAAAGAATTCGAATTACTTGACCTGTTAGCTTCTAAACCCGGAAAAGTATTCACACGGGAGGTTATTCTGGATAAAGTATGGGGTGGTGATGTTGTTGTTGGAGATAGAACGATAGATGTTCATATTAGAAAACTACGTGAAAAACTTGGAGAAGATTTTATTAAAACAGTTAAAGGAATCGGATACAAATTTGAATTTTAGTTTTTTCGCTACCTTGTTATATATTTCAAAATTTATACTTTAGATGAAAGGGGTGTCTTCTAATTTTTTATTGCTCTTTATTGCTACTATATGTGCTATTTTAATGGTAACAGGTATTTATTTATTTACTCCCAACGAATATTTTAGTTGGAGTCAAGCCGTTTTTATTTTCTTTATATCCTTTATTTCTTCTACAATACTTATTTTATGGGTTCATTTTTTTATTCTTAAAAAAATTGACCGCCTTGTAGAAACTGTAAAAAATTATCGGGCTAACGGAGATAAACCTTCTCACCATAAAAATCAATCATCGAACAATATTGAGAATTTAAATTTTGAAATCGAAGCCTGGGCTGACGATCGAAAAAATGAAAATGAACAGCTTCATAAATTAGAAGTTTACCGCAAAGAATTTTTAGGCAATGTTTCTCATGAATTAAAAACACCTGTATTTAATATTCAAGGATACATATTAACGTTATTAGATGGTGGCTTGGAAGACCCATCAATAAATAGAAATTACTTGATGCGTGCCGAAAAAAGTGTAGACAGAATGATTACCATAATTGATGACCTAGAAGCTATTTCGCAATTAGAAACAGGCGAACTTCAGATTGAGCCAGAGCGTTTTGATATCGTATTGTTGGCAAAAGACGTTATCGAAGCAATGGAAATGAAAGCCACTGAAAAAGGTATTATACTCACCATACCCGAAGATATAAAACCAGTATTTGTATATGCTGACAGATTTCGCATAAGACAGGTAATCGTAAATTTAATTGTCAATTCCATTAAATATGGAAAAGAATATGGTGAAACAAAAATTCGCTTTTACGATATTGGTGATACAGTATCTATAGAAATTGCGGACAACGGAATTGGCATTGCAAAAGAACATTTACCCCGATTATTTGAACGCTTTTACCGTGTTGATAAAAGTCGCTCCCGTGAGCAAGGCGGAACAGGTTTAGGCTTATCGATCGTAAAACATATTATTGAAGCTCACAGCCAAACCATAAATGTAATGAGTACTGAAGGTGCAGGAACCGTATTTTCGTTTACTCTGAAAAAAGGATAAAATCAATCCTCTTTTCTAAATCAGTGCTAGTTTCAGTCGCATCAAATCCGTCATAACCCCCAGAATTTTTAAGTGCAGTCTGCAAATTAAACTCTTTCTGTGTTTGTGAATACGCAATATTTTTTTGCATTAGCAATTCAGCCAAATATTCTTGTTCTGTTTGGCCAGGAGTTGGCATGAAAACAGCTTTTTTGCCAAGTATCGCCATATCCATAATTGTAGAATAGCCAGAACGCGCGATAATAATTTTTGATTTCAAGATTGCTTCCTGCATTTCAACTGATTTCAGATGCGAAACAATTTTAACGTTTCCATGTGTTTCAATTGTTTGTTCAATTTCTGTTTTGCCTTCAACAAGCAAAGCTTTCAAATTTGTTGTGCTTAATTGATCTAATAGTTTTATTTCGAAAAGAGTGCGTTGTGGTTCTGGTCCGGAAACAATTGCCATTACATCGTATTCAAATGATTTCATTTCTACCTTTTTAAAGCGAGATAATGCACCAACAAAAAAAGTATTTAAAGGCAATGGATATTTATGTGCTAAGTCTCCAGACAGATTATTAACTCGACCAAAATCAGGTACCCAGCATTCATTATACTTTTTGATGTAAAACAAAACAATTTTATGCAAAAGCTTTTCAGCGAATACAGATTTTATCATTAACTGATGCGTAATAAAAATGCTTTTCACCTTTTTATTCCAACAGCCGTAACGATTATCAGAAATTACACAATCAATTTTATATTCATCAATTATTTTGTCCAATTGCTGATGCTCATTTTTTATCCCTTTTAATATCTTAGGAATCGAGAAAAGCATTTTCCAGAGCATTGAACCAGTATTGGGATATTGTATATCATAACCACTTAATCGTACAAATTCCAATTCGGGAAATTCTTGTTTCAACAATTCGAATGGACGGCCATCAGCCGCAATAATTACTTTCGTGTTTTTTTCTTTCAACAAACGAATGATTGGAATGCAACGGGTAGCATGTCCTAAGCCCCAATCGAGCGGACAAATTAATATTCGTTTTGGTGTTGACATTAATGTTTATTTTTGTAAAAATAATGCTTTAAACTGATTAATAAATTTTAAAACTAGCATTTGCTTTTATGGCAAAAAATAAAATAAAAAAATTCAGAGAAGTTGATTCATTCGATAATTGTTTTTTTCTTTCGTTTGAAGAATCAAAAGAAAACGGATTGCCCTTAAAAGGGAAATGGCATAAAGATTTTTTTAAAAACGAAAACCCAATTGTCTTGGAATTAGGCTGTGGTAAAGGAGAGTATACGATTGGTTTAGCTAAACGTTATGCAAACAAAAATTTTATAGGAGTTGATATTAAAGGAAATCGTATTTGGACCGGAGCAAAAACTGCCATTGATGAAAAAATGGATAATGTAGCTTTCGTTCGCACTCGAATTGATTTTATTGAAGCCTGTTTTTCTGCAAATGAAGTAAGTGAAATATGGATCACCTTTCCTGATCCCCAACCACAAAAAACACGTGTTCGAAAACGATTGACTAATATAATGTTTGTGAATCGCTATAAAAACATTATGGTAAAAGGTGGTATTATTAATTTAAAAACTGATTGCGAACCGTTTTATGATTTTAGCAGAGAGGTCATCCAAGAAAACAAGCTGATAGAACTAGATGCTACAAATGATTTGTATGCTGTTGGCTCTTTACGTGATGAAGCTTTAACAAATATTAAAACTTATTATGAAAAATTGTTTTCAGAAAAAGGTTTTAAAATATGTTATTTGAAATATAAATTGGAATGAAAAAGCACGAAGATTTTTTTCAAAATGTATTTGCAGTTGTGAGACTTATTCCGAAAGGACGTGTTACTAATTATGGTGCCATTGCAAAATATTTAGGTTCAGCGCGTTCATCTCGCATGGTGGGATGGGCAATGAATGCTGCGCATTCACAAAAAGATGTTCCTGCTCACCGAGTTGTAAATCGTAATGGCGAACTCACCGGGAAAATTCATTTTGCAACTCCATTTCAAATGCAGGAACTATTAGAAAAAGAAGGAATCAAAGTAGTGAAAGATAAAATCAAAGATTTTCAGAAATCCTATTGGGATCCAATGAAGGAGTTGGAATTGTAGTCTTTTCTTATGGAAGACATTGTTCATATATTGCATTAACAAAGTTTTTTTCTATATCGAAATATGCAGTGAAATAATTTCGATTTTGATCCATTGAATGCTGGATTTGATTAACATATGGAACGGATTTAGATAATTTATTTGCAACTCCACCACCATCACAAACGAAAGTCTTTGTAATATTAGTAACTGTAAGGTTTCTCAATTCTCTATTTTCGTCAATAAAAAAGGGTAAAGAATCAATTCCCGGTTGAAATAAAGGATTACGTCTATATAATTTAATTGCAATAATCCAGGTGCTATCATTTTTTACTTCAATAGATTTAATCTCACCGGCTTGCATTTTATATATTTTAGAAGAAGCGCTATCAACCTTTACCTTCCTTGAATTTTCTATGTCAGATTTAATTACAGATTGAGAAAAAATTAAATTGTGAGACGCCATAATAAGTATTAAGGAAATCCGTAATTTGGAAACTACACAACAGTAATACATATGTTTCAAAGAATTTAAAAACTACTAATGCTATCTATACCGTTGAACTAAAAATCTTTGATTGAGGTAAATTCCTCCAAAGCCTTGCATCAAAAGCCATAC
>CAIXIP010000168.1 GCA_903919535.1 uncultured Bacteroidota bacterium
AAGTAAGTGATGCAATAGGTTGTTCATATAATGATTCAATTCACATTAATGTAGATTCAACATTAATCCCAACATCTCTTGGTCCTAATCTCTCCATATGTTCCGGTAATTCAATTTACTTAACAAGCGGAGCCGCACAAGCAACAAATTACACTTGGTCAGATAATACACACAATGATTCCTTGCAGGTAATAAAACCTATCGGTACATATACCTATTGGGTGACAGTAAGTGATAGTAATAGTTGTTCAAAGACAGATTCAATAGATGTTACGGTTGTTGGTTTTGCACCAACATCTGATTTTACTTTTACTCCGACATGTTTAGGAAATGCAACTCAATTCACGGATCTGTCGACACCTCAAACAAATATTGTTTCGTGGCTCTGGAATTTTGGTGATCCATCGAGTGGTGTGAATGATACATCTACTTTACAAAATCCACAACATTATTTTGCTACTGCGGGGGCATATACTGTTCGATTCACAACCATTACAAATGCAGGTTGTAAAACTGCAATTAATAAAATAATATCCGTTCATCCAAAACCAATAATCAGTTTTTATGAAACTAATCCGTGTTCAAACTCAAATGTTCAATTTTCTGCATCATCATTAACCCTTGGAGATTCTGTAATGCAATGGGATTGGAGGTTTGGGGATTATAGCAGCGGTAATAATGATTCTTCTGATTTACAAAATCCAATTCATGTTTATGGAAGCTGTGGTACATATACAATAACTCTTATTACACAAAATATTTTTGGATGTACTGATACAACTTTAAAGAACATTATTATAAACGCTACTCCGTTTTCTAATTTTAGCTATCCTGTCGCATGTCTTAATTCTCCTGTAAACTTTCAAAATAATTCTACCATTTCAACTGGGTCACTTACAAATTGGTTATGGAAGTTTGGTAATTCAGTTACCGATACCTTGCAAAACCCTCTTTATTCTTTTAACAGTATTGGAAATACCAATGTCCAATTAATTATAACTTCCGATAAGGGTTGTAAAGATTCAATAACAAATACAATTATTGTGCATACTATACCCATTTCTAACTTTACATATTCTTCAAGCAGCCTTACTCCTCCTTTTGTTGTGAATTTTACGAATACAAGTTTTGGTGCAAGCAATTATTTATGGAATTTTTATGATGGCAATTCAAACACACAGGTAAACCCATCTCATTCTTATTTAATTGATGGCACTTTTCAGGTGTCCCTACTTGCATCGAACACTTTTGGTTGTTCGGATATTTCCTCTCAGGTGATTTCGCTTGTTTCTCCTCCTTCAAATATATCCGGTTTAAAGTTATGGTTAACTGGTGACAGTATACATAGCTTTAATGCATATTTAATAGATTCATGTTATGATTTAAGCTCTTCCTCTAATAGTGCTTTTCAAACGAATGCTTCAGAAATGCCTGTTTCCATTTTTTCAGGATTAAATGGGCATAAAGCGATAAGATTTAATGGAACCGAGCATTTAAAAAGTATAGCAACAATACCAAATCTGGAAACATCCTCACTCACGATCTTTGTTATAGCTTCAGGAAATATAATGTCAAATTCATATAATGTTCTATTCAACATAGGTTCGTACGCTCCTGGAGGTATGTGGCTTTCAAAAAATGGGGAATCCTATACTCTCTACTGTAATAATACTATTTATTCTTCAAATACATCGGATATGCCATCTGTTGGTTTTTCTCCTAAGATATTTGAATTAGTAAAAACATTCGGTGTAAATTCTGAGCTTTATTCAAATGGTGTTTTTAAAAATAATTCAACCGCATCTCCATTTATCAATTCTTTTACGAACGGGCAATATAGCATTGGTGGAGATCCAACTTATCCTAGTGGAAATTGGTCTGGTGATATTTCCGAGGTAATCTTATATAATAAAGCGTTGTCGATTTTTGAAAGACAAACGGTTGAAACGTATTTAAAAAACAAATATGCCCCACCAGTAAATCTTGGTCCCAATAAAATTGTATGCTCTTTACCAATCATATTAAAAGCAAAAAAAGATTATTTCACAAATTATTTATGGCAGGATAATTCTAGTGCAGATTCTTTGATTATAGTCTCTCCTGGTCAATATTCTGTAACAGTCACAAGTATATTCGGAGAAATAAGTTTGGATACAATAACAATAACTCAGGACACTTCCTCCTTTGTTGCTAATCTTGGTAAGGATACTACAATTTGCAATGGTCAACAATTGTTATTAAATGCAGGGCCTTCACATTTGACATATTCGTGGTTTAACAGCTCAACTTTGAATAGTTATACGGCTTCAAACGCTGGAACATATTATGTTTCAGTTAAAGATTGCAAATCGAATATTTCGAAGGATACAATAAAAGTTACGGTAAATCCTATTCCTGTTTTTAGTTTGGGTAATGATACTACATCGTGTTATAATACCAATTTTGTGTTGAAACCCCATTTACAAAACCTTTCAACATATTCTTTTTTATGGTCAGGTAGTACAACGGATTCAACATTGCTAGTAAATCACTCGGGACAATATTATCTAAAAGTAAGTGATGCAATAGGTTGTTCATATAATGATTCAATTCACATTAATGTAGATTCAACATTAATCCCAACATCTCTTGGTCCTAATCTCTCCATATGTTCTGGTAATTCAATTTACTTAACAAGTGGTGCGGTCCCTGGTTTAATATACAATTGGTCAGATGGAACACATCATGATTCATTACAGGTAATACAACCAGCAGGGACTTATTCTTATTCTGTAAATGTTACTAATGCAAATGGTTGTGTAAAAAATGATACAATGACAGTATCAGTGAACGGTTCGGCACCTACGGCTAATTTCACTTTTACTCCCACTTGTTTAGGCAATATAACTCAGTTTTCGAATTTGTCAGTGTCAACCGATACAAGTTCAATAATTAGTTGGCAATGGGATTTTGGTGATCCTTCAAGCGGTTTAAATAACACATCTACTTTGCCAAACCCAATACACAATTATACACTTGCCGGTACATATACCGTGCGATTAACGGTGCATACTACTGCCGGCTGTGAATCAGAAATTAATAGATTAATAACAGTTCACGCTAAACCAGCAATTAGCAGTTTGTCGCCTACAAATCCTTGTTCAAATTCGTATGTACATTTCAATCCTTCTGTAACAACATATGGAGAGCCAATAACAAATTGGAACTGGAATTTTGGAGATGTTACCAACAATATATCTGTATTACAAAATCCTTTTCATATTTATGCTACTGGTGGAATCTCTTATAATGTTCAATTAATAGTTCAAAACGCTTATGGTTGCGCTGATACAAGTGCAAGTTCAATTGCTATAAAAACTTCCCCGGTTGCGGATTTTAATTATTCATTGGCTTGTAAAGATCAGCAGATTCATTTTACTGATAATTCTAATTTCCCAGCTTCTTTACCTTCAAGTTATTATTGGGATTTTGGAGACGGTTTTGTGCTAACAAATCAACAGAATTCAAATCATACATACGCTTCCAATGTTGCTTACCAGGTTATTCATGTGGTAACGGATAGTTATAATTGTAAAGACAGTGTAGTAAAAAATGTGCAAGTAAATCCCACTCCTGATGTTTATTTTTCGATTGGAAATTCGTGTGTTAATTCGCCCACAATTTTTACAGATCTTTCTGTAATTTCGGGAGGTTCGATCACCAATTGGAAATGGGATTTTAATAGTCTTGGCACGTCAAATCTTCAGAATTCGCAGTACACATTTAATTCAGTAGGAAATACAACAGTTGGATTGTTGGTAACATCCAATTTGGGATGTAAAGATTCAATAACTCATAATTTTACGGTACATCCTCTGCCGGTAGCAAATTTTACACTTACCCCGCAATATGGAAATCCGCCATTAGCAGTTACGTTTACAAATACCAGTTCGGGGGCTAGTTCTTATTTATGGGATTTTGGTGATGGTTCAGCAGTTACTTCTGTTGTGAATCCGCTTCATACTTATATAGATACCGGCTCGTTTAATATTTTATTAACAGCAATAAATAATTTTGGTTGTGAGCAAACAAAGGTCAAAACAATACCTATATTAAGAAGGTTGATTGATATTGCAGTATTGGCTATTTATGATACGCTGCAAAATAATTTTTTAACCACTTCGGCACAGTTCGTAAATTTAGGAACGACCGATATCACCAGCATGGATATTTATATCAGTGTAAATAACGGTCCGGCTATTAAAGACAAGTGGACAGGTTTAATTCATAGTTCTGCATTATATACCTACAATCCTGTTTCATCCATCTATTTGGAAGATGCGGCACATTTTGTTTGTCTTACGATAGAAAATCCGAATCATGTTGCTGACGAAAACCCTGCAAATAATAAATTATGCGAAGCATTAGATCTTTCAACATTTCAAATTTTAGATATTTATCCAAATCCTTCTAATGAATTAATTACGCTTCCGCTGATTATTCCGGAACAAAAAAATCTGAATATATCAATCTATGATGCGAATGGTAAGGTTGTGAAATCAGCATATTCAGGAAACATTGATAAAGGCTTACAGTTGATTACGATCAATATCATAGATTTGAATTCGGGTTTTTATGGCTGTAAGATTGAGTACGGCAATGAAATTTTTGTGAAGAAGTTTATTAAGAGGTAAAATATATTGTTCCGCCATAGCGATGTCAGTTCGTTGTTTTTCTTTTTTGAAAAATGGTTCGAGAACGTATAATAACTATTTTCATTAATTATTCTTTTGTCCTTTTTCCTTAATGAAAAAGAACGAAAAAATCAAGAAAAGGTCATCGGCTGACGCACAGGCAGACAAAGCCCCCGCTACCTTTTCCGGCTATCGCGCCTTCCCGAATTGGAATATAGTATTTAAAAGAGTGAATCAAACTCTTTTCGTAAAATGAGCGTGAGGATTGAACAAACGCCCTTCGTCAAGCTCTGGACAGGCTAAGCCTTGTTGCCTGTGTGGAGCAATCGTTTGTTCTTGAATTTTGGTTCTTTTTTTTAAGAAAAAGAACGAAGAAAAAAC
>CAIXIP010000169.1 GCA_903919535.1 uncultured Bacteroidota bacterium
AGATTCTTAATTGCCGATTTTGCATCATTAGCATAAGTACTTGTAGGATATTTTTGAATAACTTCTTCATAAATTAATTTTGCTTTTGCATCATCATTTAAGAAGTTATCTAACAAATAACCTTGCAAATAAAGACTTTCCTGTATTAATTTATACTTAGGATATTTGCTTGTAATATTTTGATAATAAATTAATGCTTGCGGGTATTGTTGCGTAGCAGTAGCTATTTCGGCTGCTTTAAATAAATAATCAGGAGCTACAGAATCGTTTGGAAAAAACAGAACGTAATCTGAATATGCTTTAACGGCCAAATTCCCTGTAACATTATTAAGTTCAGTTGATTTATGCATCTCGTCTTCTAGCTTTTTTATCTGATTCAAATACATTTCACGTGGTGGTTCCTTTGCAAAATTAGTTTGCTCTTCCACTGGTTTATTATCATTCTTACATGATTCAATAGAAATTACGATAATTGAACTCGCAATAATAAATTTTAATTGACTTCTCATTTAAATATATTTTATACTATTTTTTGTAATCTTTTTTATTTCAGCTATCACCTATTTATTCGGGAACCTCATCTTATAACCAATTTGCACTTTACCTTTTGAAATATCGGTAAGCTTGCCTTTTAACAGCCTTTTTCGTAATGGGCTAATTTTATCAGTAAACAACTTACCTTCTATATGATCATATTCATGTTGAATAACTCGTGCAATAAGCCCTTCAAATGTTTCATCGAAAAATATAAAGTTTTCATCGTAATATTGAATACGCACTTTGGGTTTTCGTAAAACATCTTCACGAATTTTTGGAATACTCAAGCATCCTTCGTTAAAAACCCATTCTTTCCCTTCTTCTTCTATAATTTTGGCATTGATGAAAACACAACGAAATGCTTCTAATTGTTTCCGTTCTTCGGGAGTAAATTCATCATCGTCCTCATCATCATCTTCGTCTCTTTCTGCAAAAGGTTTTGTTTCAACGATAAATAATCGAATAGCTTTTCCCACCTGTGGTGCAGCCAAACCAACGCCAAAAGCATTGTTCATTGTTTCAAACATGTCTGAAATTAATTGCTGTAAATTCAGATGATCTTTTGAAATCTCTACTCCTACTTTACGTAATACAGGATCGCCATAGGCAACAATTGGTAATATCATTCTTTTTCAATTTTGGATTTTAGATAATATATCTGGGATTAACCCTAGATCTTATTCTTAATCATTTTTTATTTTTTTAATTACGATTCGTTATACTAATATTCTTTTTTTCGTTCCATAAAGCTCTGCAAAATAATTGTTGCACTTATCTCGTCAACCAATGCCTTATTTTGTCGGGCCTTTTTCTTCAAACCACTATCAATCATTGTTTGAAATGCCATTTTTGCAGGAGACAGTTTTTCACCATTTACAGCAATTGGATTACCGGTTTCAAATTCAATTTCCACGTATTCAGCTTCATCTGGCGCGTTTTCAGGAGAAGTGCTCATCTGAAACATGGATTCTTCCGG
>CAIXIP010000170.1 GCA_903919535.1 uncultured Bacteroidota bacterium
ATCACGTTAATATTTACCGCAGTAAGTATAATTAGATCCGCATTATGGAGAAGGTATTTTAAGAGAAGATCATGAGAACATACGTGAGAAATATCATTGAAATTAAAATAGGCACCTAATGATAATTTTGCCCCATGTACAAATGCTGTTAAAAATGAAATTAAAATCCCATTAGCGATTAATTTACTTACTCTTGGATTTTTGGAATCCATAAAATGAAGAACCATAACCGGAATTAATCCTATTGCATTATCTAGTACAACAACTAAAAAATTCTGAAAAACAAATACAGCTATTAGAAATAATACTAATTGAATGATATAACTTTTTTTCCAAACTTCTCTTTTTTCATTGTTTTGTAAAACCGTATTGTAAGTTGCTTGCTGAGCAGAATAAACAGCAAAGCCATTTAAAACCTGCATAGTGATCCAAAAAGATTTATAGCCAACACCTTCATGAATTGCAAATAGTGCGTGTGAAAATCCGCCAACAAATGTTGAAACTCCAAAGAATAAAAAAAAGGCCTTCCAATATTTTTGTGAAACAACCTTGTTTTCGTTTTTCAATCGAAAAAAAAACAGGAGACACAATAAAGTAATTATATAATCGGTAAGCACTGTTACCGGTTCATGAATTGGAAAATCGTTTATATAGATTGTAGTGTCGGTCATTTTTATAGATTAGAGTCCGCAAAAGTAAAGATTAACTTTATATCAATTAATAAACTGAGATAAAAAAGTTGTTGTCTTATACTTTTGGGTGATGGTACCAATTTTCATTTTTATACAATTTCAACCAAGCCAAATGAAATAATAATTTACTTTGTAAAAAATCCCCAATGATACTAACCTATAAACCCGAAGTAATTTTTTTCAAGCGACCATTCAAAATTGCTCACGGTGTTCGTTCATCAACAGATATTGTTTTAACACAACTTGAATACGATGGAACAATAGGTTTTGGTGAGGCAAGCATGCCGCCATACTTAAGTGAAACACATAAAACAGTTTTGGATTTTTTAAGCAAGGCGGCAAAACTTTTATCAGAATTTAAAAACCCATTTGATATCGAAACGATCATAAAAGCAATTGATGAACTTGCTCCAGATAACACTGCAGCAAAAGCATCTGTTGATATCGCTTTACATGATCTAATCGGAAAATTGAAAAATAAATCCTGCTGGCAACTTTTTAATTGCGAAAAAGAGCGTACACCTTTTACAACTTATACGCTTGGAATTGATGAACCCGAAATAATAAAACAAAAACTTATCGAGGCAAATTCTTTCAAAACATTAAAAGTGAAATTGAATGGAGAAAATGACAAGTTAATTATTTCAACTATCAGAAGCATTACCAATATACCTATTGCGGTTGATGTAAACCAAGGCTGGAAAGATAAACATCAAGCACTTGAAATGATAAATTGGTTACATGATAAAAATGTGTTGTTTGTTGAACAGCCATTACCGAAAGAAAATATTGATGATTCAAACTGGCTTTATGAAAGAAGTTCATTGCCTTTATTTGCGGATGAAAGCGTACAACGTTTTGTTGATATTGATAAAATAAAAGATTGTTTTCATGGGATAAATATCAAGCTTATGAAATGTACAGGATTGCATGAAGCAAGCAAAATGATCTCTTCTGCACGACAATTAAACCTAAAGATACTAATCGGCTGCATGACCGAAACATCGTGTGCTGTATCAGCTGCTGCACAACTTTCTCCTCTGGCTGACCAAGCCGATTTAGATGCTCCTTTATTGATCAAAAATAATTTTTTTGATGGCATCGAATTTATTAACGGGAAGATCACATTAAGCGAATTACCTGGTATTGGTGTTATTCAGAAGGGATAAGATTTGAGTACTGCGGGAGGGGGATAAAAAAGGGCAAAAAAAAAGGCTCTTACGAGCCTTCTTCTTACTTTTTCTTAGCTACTTTTTTAGCTGCTTTTTTTGGAGCTGCTTTTTTAGCTACTTTTTTTGCTACTTTTTTAGCTGCTTTTTTTGGAGCTGCTTTCTTAGCTGCTTTTTTTGGAGCTGCTTTTTTTACTACTTTTTTTGCCATGGTTTTTGGTTGTTAAATTATTTGATACGAAGTAAGAAAAATTATTAACACAAAAAGAAAAATTACCATACATTTTATTAACACAAATTTGTTGATAATGTTAATAACGTATTTTGACATTTGTGAATGTAAAATAATTTTTCACTATTACTATTTACAAAAAAATAAAAGCAAAACTCTTTTACTTTTTCAACTACTTCTATACCTCTATATTTTAATAAGACTACAGAGTTTCGTGTTTTGTAATATTTCACAATATCAACTTTCTAAATTTAATATTTTAAAGAATTATTTTTTGATTTTCAATTCGAAAAATATTTTTAAAAAAATCAAAAACCAAAAAATATTTTTCTTTGAATCAACTTATTTTGCTCTTTCAAGCAAAGCCATATAAAATCCATCAGCGTGATATGCTTCTGGTGAATAGCGTTTTTCACCAAGTAAATTCCATTTGTCGCCAACAAGATCTAAAAACCACTTTACTTGATCTTCGCCTTCAGATGGAAGAATGCTACATGTTGCATAAACCATTTTTCCACCAACTTTAGTGATGTCAGAAAAATTTTGAAGGATGTCACGTTGTATAGTTTTTACGCGTTCTATTTCTTCTAGATTCAATTTCCATTTACTGTCCGGATTCCTTCTTAACACTCCCAAACCTGAACAAGGCACATCAAGCAAAAGCCTATCAGCTGTACCTTTCATCCTCTTTGTCACTTTTGATGAATCGATTTCGCGAGTTTCAACAATACGAACATCTGCTCTTGTTGCTCGCTTTTTTAATTCAAGTAATTTTTTTCCTTTTACATCTAACGCAATTATCCGTCCCTTGTTTTTCATTAATGCAGCAATATGCAAAGTTTTTCCTCCAGCTCCTGCACATGCATCAACCACACGCATACCTGGCTGTACATTTAAAAATTCCGAAACCATTTGTGAAGAGGCATCTTGAACTTCAAATAATCCTTTATGAAAAGCTTCTGTTCTAAAAACGTTTCTAGAGAATTTTAATTCCACAGCATCAGGTGACCACATTACCAATGAAGATTCAGTGATTTGTTCTTCTTCCTCTAATATTTTTTGCAGATCCTTTGGATTTGTTTTTAATGAGTTTGCTCGCAAAACAACTGTTGGCGGTTGATTAAGTGCGCGAATAACTTTATCCCAATCTTTCCCCAATTCTTTTTCTCCAAGCACATCCAACCAATCTGGAACTGATTCTCTTATTTTTCGAATCTTATGAAACTTCTCCAATTGCGAAATAATCTTCTTTTCATTTATTCCTTTAAAATAATTACTATCAGGCAACATATATCCATCAAAAACCAAATAAGTTCCAAAAATCATCCATAAGGTTTTATCAGTCAGTTTCCCTTCAACACCTGCTGAAGCCATTAATAATCGCCAATTACGAACCATATCATATGTTACATCTGCAACAAAACTCCGTTCGCGAACATCCCATTTTTTATTGGCGCGCATTACTTTTTCAATCGCCTTATCTGCATATTCATTTTTTTCGAAAATATCTTTCAACGCATTAAAGATTGCTTTAATATGGAAAGAGTGGTGTTTTAAATAAAATTCTTTTGTCATGTCACAAATGTACTTATTTATTGCTTTTGGAGTTTAGGAAGTGGGTAGTTTTATATTAGAAGTCTTTTAATAAAACCAA
>CAIXIP010000171.1 GCA_903919535.1 uncultured Bacteroidota bacterium
ACTATCATGTTTGCAAAAAAAATTACTCTATTAGCATTATTAACTGTTAACTTTTTTGTATCAGTAAATGCTCAAAATGATCCTAAAGCAAAAGCTATTTTGGATGATTTAAGTGCTAAAACAAAAGCCTATACAACGCTTAAGGCAGAATTTGAATTAGTAGTAGAAAAAAAAGATAAAACCAAAGACACTCAAAAGGGGAAAATTCTTACAAAGGGTTCAAAATACAAATTGATCATACCCGGCCATGAAATTTATTGCGATGGAAAAACTGTTTGGGACTTTATAAAAGATGCGAACGAAGTTCAAATTAAAGATATGGAAGTTGGAAATGATGATGCATTAAGCCCATCAACTATTTTTACTCTTTATGAAAAAGGATATAAATATAAATTTGAAGGAGAGGATGCGGTAACACAAACTATTAGCTTGTTTCCGCTTAACCCAGACAAGAAAAAGTTTCATACTGTTAAGTTGGTTATTGACAAAACAAAGAAGCAAATCACAAGTGTTAAAATGATGATGAAGGATGGATCAACTCAAACGTATACCATCAAATCATTTTTAGGAAATGCAGATATTCCCGACACAGATTTTGCATTCGATAAAAAAACTCATCCCGGTATTGATGTTGAGGATTTAAGAGATGGGAAATAGATCTTAAATTATATCTACACTGTTTTATTAGAAATAAAATAGCCACAGATTCACAGATAAAAAATTGCATATGTATTAGCAAATTAATCAGTGAGTGTGTGGCATTCTTTTTTGAATCTTTTATTCTTTCTTTTTTAACTCTTTTGGGAAATCAGCTTTCAAAATATATACACCATTCATAGGGTTTTCAATAGGTAAACCGTCACGCAAATAAAAATATAAGTGCGTGTCGTTTGTTGTTTCATCTACTGTTTTTTCAGTTTTCTTCAATAGCTTTTTTGAAACTGCAAATTGCATTTGGTTTCCGCTTTCGGTCAAACAATCAACAATTGTTGTGTCCCAAATTTCGAAACTGAATGGTTTATCATCTGGAAAATATCCTGCTAAAGTATAAATAGCATTGTTTTTAATTTTGAATTCTTTTACCGGTTCAGAAACGAGCAATTCATCTTCCCATAAGTGTTTGATGTTGTCTTCTGATTCTTGCCCTTCATATAAATCTTCAGCTAAGCCTTGATTGAATTCGGAATTGACAAGTATAAAATGTAAGTGTAAGTTCATTTGTTATTTTTTAGTTTTATTCCAGGTTTTATAAATATCCTGTTGCTGTGGTCTGTTTGGTTCAATTTCTCTTAATGGTTCGCAAGGTTTTAAGGTTGCCTTACAATCTTTAGGTAATTGCTGGTAGAGGGAAGTTCCTTTTGTTTTCCATTCTATCATTTCATCGCTGACATCTTTAACTATTTTTCCCGGATTTCCGACTACAACTTTTCTATCGGGAATAATTGTATCTGCAGTAACCAAGCACAATGCTCCAATGATACAATTGTCACCGATCACAACATTATCCATCACCACAGCATTCATTCCTACTAAAACATTTTTTCCAATTGTTCCACCGTGAATTATTGCTCCATGACCGATGTGTGCTGATTCTTTCAACAAAACAGTTGTGCCCGGAAACATATGAATGGTGCAATTTTCCTGAATGTTACAACCATCTTCAATGATTATCTGTCCCCAGTCGCCACGTATTGCAGCACCCGGACCAATATATACATCCTTGCCGATAATTACGTTTCCGGTAACAGTTGCATTGGGGTGAATAAAAGCACTTTCGTGTATGACAGGCTTGTAGCCGTTGAATTCGTAAATCATTTTATCATTAATAGTTATAAATCTTAAACTTTTTCAATTACAACAGCATATCCTTGTCCAACACCAATGCAAAGCGTTACAAGAGCATATCGTTTATTTTGTTCTTGTAATTCAATTGCTGCTGAATTTAATATTCGTGCTCCACTCATTCCTAATGGGTGGCCGAGTGCGATTGCTCCTCCATTTGGATTTATTCTCGGATCATTGTCAGCCAAACCGAATGCGCGAGTGCAGGCAAGTGATTGAGCTGCAAATGCTTCATTCAATTCAATGATGTCCATATCTTTCATAGTTAATCCTGCACGCTTTAATGCCATGTAACTAGCTTCAACTGGACCGATACCCATTATTCGAGGCTCAACTCCTGCAATGCCACTAGAAACAATTCTTGCTTTTGGTTGTAGATTATATTTTTTTATTGCGTCTTCAGAAGCTAATAATAATGCAATCGCACCATCGTTCAATCCGGATGCATTACCTGCTGTTACTGTACCACCTTCTTTTTTGAAGGAAGCCTTTAATTTTGACAAGCCTTCTAGTGTAGTTTCGGGTTTCAAAAATTCATCTTTGTCAAACAACTTCGGATCTCCTTTGCGTTGTGGAATAGAAATTCCAACAATTTCTTTTTCAAATCTTCCTTTGGCTTGGGCTGCAGCCGCTTTTTGCTGACTCCATAATGCAAAATTATCTTGGTCTTCTCTACTTATTTTGTCTCTGTCAGCAAGGTTTTCAGCTGTTTCGCCCATTCCATCAGTGCCGTACATTTCTTTCATTTTCGGATTAATGAATCTCCATCCGAATGAGGAATCAAAAATCTGCTGGTCGCGTGCAAAGGCAGAAGTTGCTTTTGACATTACTAATGGGCCGCGAGTCATATTTTCAACGCCACCCGCAATCATTAATTCTCCTTCGCCAATCATGATACTTCGAGCAGCATTCATGCAGGCAGATAATCCAGATGCGCATAAACGATTCACTGTTTCTCCAGGCACCTGGTAAGGCAAGCCGGCTAACAATGATGCCATACGTGCTACATTTCGATTGTCTTCTCCTGCTTGATTTGCACAACCCAAAATTACATCTGCTATTTGTTTGGTGTCGATACTTGAATTTCTTTTGATTAATTCCTTAATAACAAATGCGGCCAAATCATCAGTGCGAACAGTTGATAATGTTCCTCCTAGATTTCCGATGGGAGTGCGAACTCCGTCAATAATAAATGCGTTTTTCATAAAAGGTTAATTAAGTAAATGGTTCAATTAGTAATTAAGGCTATGCCTATTCTGTCTCATTCAGGAAGATATAAAATAATCAGGTTTATAATTTCAAGCTCTAATGTATAATTTAATTCTAGTGTTATTTCCAGCTTGCCTGGAAATCTTTATACTAATTTGCAATAATGTTATTGAAAATAAAGATTCCTCCGCTTCGGTCGGAATGACATTCTGTTTTATTTCAAATTTTTTGCCCAAATTAACCAATTAACTATTTAACCAATCTCCCATTCTTTACTAGTTCTATATACTGTTCCTTTGAACAAAGCTACTGTTTTATCGTTTTGGTTTTTTATTGTAATGTGATACACTGCAGTTTTATTAGTTAAGTTTTTTTCTTCAGTAGTTGCAGTGATAATATCGCCTTCTTTTAATGATTCGGTGTGTGAAATGCTGGTTTCAATTGAAACACTTTTTCTACCATGTGTATTAGATGCAAATGCTAAAGCAGTATCTGCTAAGGAGTATGTTATTCCACCATGTGCGATTGCAAATCCATTCAACATTTCTTTTCGAATTGTCATTTGCAAAATACATGCTCCTTTTCTTATCTCCAATACCTCAATTTTCAACCACTTTGTAAAGGGATCATTCTCATATAATTTGTTGACAATGTTTTGGGGTGATAACTTCTTTTCCATTTTTAATTAATAAAATGCTTTCCCTTCTTTAACCATTTGTTTTAACAATACGCTTGGTCTATAACGGTCTTCGGCATATTCAAAATATAAGTCGTTTAATTTAGTCAATACATTATGCAACCCCATGTCATCCGCCCATTTTAAGAGTCCTTTAGGGTAATTCACTCCTTTTGTCATAGCAAGATCCAAATCTTCTTTAGTAGCAACTTTTAAGTAGAGTGAATCTATTGCTTCATTGATTAGCATAACAAGTACGCGGTTGAAAATATATTGCCCTAATTGTTTTGTTGTTTCATCGGTAGCTATTTCTTTAATTGTTGGATTCTGGTAATCAAAATAACCTCTGCCTGTTTTACGACCAAACCATTTAGCTTCATACAATCGCTTTTGAGTTAATGACGGTTTGAATCGTGGTTCATAAAAAAATTGTTCCCAAACGCTTTCGGTCACTTTATAATTGATGTCGTTACCAATGAAATCCATCAATTCAAAAGGCCCCATTTTAAATCCTCCAAAGGTTTTCATTGCCCAATCAATAGTTTCAAAATCGGCAATCCCTTCTTCGTAGATACGGATGGATTCTCCATAATAGGAGCGAGCCACACGATTAACAATAAAACCGGGTGTGTCTTTTGCAAGAACTGTTAATTTCCCCCAGTTGTCAATCAGATTTTTAACTTCTGATGTAGTTTCTGCGTCAGTAGTAATTGCAGGAATAATTTCAACTAAAGGCATTATTGGTGCAGGATTGAAAAAATGTATGCCAATAACGCGTCCCGGTTTTTTGCAAGCGGATGCAATAGAAGTAATCGATAGGGAAGAGGTGTTGCTTGCTAATATGCAATCTGCAGAAACAATTGATTCTAAATCGATAAATAATGTTTGTTTTATATTTAGATTTTCAATGATTGCTTCAATGACTAATTCACAATTTTTGAATTCTTTGATTTCATTAATAAAATGTGTGCGTTGAAAAATTTCACTTGCAATTTCTGCAGTATATTTTTGTTTTTCAACTAATTTCTTTAAGGTATTTTCTAAATTTAATTTTGCTTTATCAAGAGCTGTTTGGTTATTATCATATAAAAAAACTTGGTGTCCTGATGTTGCAGCTACTTGTGCAATTCCAGCTCCCATTGCACCCGATCCGATTATTCCTATTTGTTTCATTTTATTCTCCCTTAAATAATGGTTTTCTCTTTTCCAAAAAAGCATTTACACCTTCTTGATAATCGTAGCTTTTAGAAGCATTTATTTGTTCGGTACCTTCTGCAGCTAATTGTTGTTCAAGTGTATTGTTCATTGATTGGTTTAACAATCGTTTTGTTAAGCCGATTCCGATAGTTGGCATATCAGCTAAAGTTTTAGCAATTGCGAATCCTTCGGTTTGCAAATTTTCATCAGCAATTACTTTGTAGATCATTCCCATTTTTTCTGCATCATGAGCCGAAATTTTATCGCCTAGCATCATTAATGCGGAAGCTTTTCCAAAACCAATTAATCGTGGAAGAAAAAAAGTGCCACCACTATCCGGTATCAAACCAATTTTGCTGAATGCCTGAATAAATGCAACTGAACTTCCTGCAATAACAACATCGCAAGAGAGGGCAATGTTTGCTCCAGCCCCGGCAGCAACTCCATTGACTGAACAAATAACAGGCTTTTCAATATTTCTGATCTTTTCAATCATAGGATTGTAATGTTCAGTAACAATTCGCTCTAACCCAATTCCATTTGGGTCAACAACTTCTGATAAATCTTGTCCGGCACAAAACGCTTTCCCTGCGCCTGTTATATAAACAGCACGTATGGTTTTGTCTGAAGCCGCTTTGTCCAAAGCCGCTTGCATTTGTAGTGCCATTTCACGATTAAAGCTGTTGAATTTATCAGGACGGTTAAGTGTAATTTTTAAAACACTTCCTTCGATTTCGGTTATAATAAAAGTCATAATTATTCGATTTTTTCAGAAATCAAATATAAGTGCATTTGAGGGATAAATAAAGCCAAAAAAATTATTTTTTGAAACTAATTTCGTAGGCTGAGCCGTTATTGTTTTTATGAATAATGCTCGCATTTAGCTGGCCTATCAGAGCATCAATAATTTCAAATCCTACCGATTCCTTTTGTATTTTTTTAGAATCGATTCCGGAACCATTATCTGAAATCATTAGGAGTATTTGCTTGTTTTTTTCTGAAAGGGAAATAATTATGATTCCATTTTTTTTATTTTTAAAAGCATGTTTAAAAGAGTTGGTGACCAATTCATTAACAATCAATGCCAACGGAATAGCTATAGATACAGGTAATATTATATTTTCGATTTTTCTTTCAACTTTTACTTCTTTATTTTTTATATCAATGGAATCGATTAAATTATCAATTATCTGATTCAAATATTTTTTGAAATTAACTTCTGAATAGGATTTTGATTGATAAAGTAATTCATGCACAGCGGCAATTGACATTAATCTGTTTCTAGTTTCCTGAAATAAATTTTTATGATATTTGTCTTGAGCTTTTTCGGCTTGCATGTTTATTAAACTTGAAATAATTGCTAAGTTGTTTTTAACACGGTGATTTACTTCTTGTAATAATATTTTTTGCTCAGCTAAAGCCTTTTCTAATTCTAATTTCGCTTTTTGTTTGGCATTAGTTTCTATCGCTAATGAAATCATTTGGGCAATTACAAGTCCGAATTTTTGTTCTCTCTCTGTCCAAACTCTTGATTTTTTTGTGTTTTCAAAGCAAACTAACCCAACCAATTCACCACCAATATGAATGGGGATATCCATTAAGGAATGAACATTAAATGGTTTTAAATAAATTTCTGATAACTCTGACGATTGAGGGTTTTTAAGTGCATTATTTGTAAGAACAATTTCTCTTCGGGTAATCAAATCAAAGTATTTTGGAATAAGTGTTTTAGGCAGATTGGGAGCTAAAGGCAAATTTGGATTTGCTGAATCGTAATTACAAATACACTTTAGTTCATTGTGATTATTGACCAATAACCACGCATTAACACGTTGGGTTTTTATAGCAAGTGATGCTGAAGAGAGAATTTCATATATGGCTTCATCAAAATTTCCATCACGAATTTTTCTTGATTTTGAAAGGTGTTCAACAATATCGAATAACTCCGGCATTTGTAGGTTATAAATGTCTATTTAGAGTAAAAATATATTAATTTGTCGAAGTTGCAAAATTAAATACATTTGAAATAATCGAAGGGCTCTTTGCAATCAAGACATTTGTAAAGGGATTTGCAGGCCGTTGAACCAAATTGAGAGATCATTTGGGTGTTTTTTGAATTACATTGAGGGCATTTTAATTCTTTTGGTTTCCCAAGGATAGAACCTTTATCAACGCTTGAATGTTGGGGTGGTGCAATGCCATAAGTGCGAAGCTTTTCTTTTGCTTCAGTACTTATCCAATCTGTAGTCCATGCTGGAGAATAAATTAATTTTACTGAAATGTTTGTTATCTGATGAGGTGCCAGGGCTTCTTTTATTTGGTCTTCAATCATCTTCATTGCCGGACAGCCAGAATAGGTGGGTGTGATAAATACGATACAACTATTTTCTGAAACTTCAACACGTTGAAGAATACCAAGGTCTTTAATTGTAATTACAGGAATTTCCGGATCTGGAATTTCTGAAAGAATGTCGTATATCTCTTTTTCTGTAAGCATTTCTCAATTAATGATTGGATATTAAAAATTGTTCAATATTAATTCTGAGCAAATTTGCACTCATAAGTAAGTAATGCTTTTAAATATAAAGATTCCTCCACTTTGGTCGGAATGACATTCTATTAACTACCATTTAGCATTGGGATATGCACGTTGTAAATATTGCATTTCGGCAATTATATAACCTAAATATTCTGAATGAATTCCTTGTCTGCTGCCTGTTTGCATAAAAGTACTTGTTGGAACAGTTAATGTTGATTCTAAAATAACTTCATTAATTTTTTTGCTCCAATTTGCTTTCAACATATTAAGGTCGACAGTAATTCCTTCTTTGATAAGGATTTCGTCAACTTCGTTCATTTCAAATAATTCGTCAGTAAACATCCACATATCATTCAATGCTTTTTGAGCACGTAAATGACTTTCAGGAGTGCCATCGCCTAAACGCAGCATCCAGTCGGTAGCGTGGCGTAAATGATATTTTATTTCTTTGATAGTTTTCGCTGCGATGCCTGCAAGGGTTTCATCTTTGCTTTTCATCAATTCTTCATACAAAAGGTATTCAAAAGTAGAATTGAAGAACTGACGAACAATAGTTACCGCAAAATCACCATTAGGTTGTTCAACTAACAAGTTATTATAAAATTTGCGTTCAGGTCGTCTGTATGCTAAATCATCTTCTGTATGTCCTTTACCTTCTACTTCAGCGGCATATTTTAATATTGCTACAGAACGACCAATTAAGTCGAGTGCCATATTAGTTAATGCTAAATCTTCTTCAATGATCGGTGCTTTGCTGCTCCATTCTGATAAGCGGTGTCCGAGTATCAAGGAATTGTCGCCCAAGCGAAGACAATAGCTAAATAATGCTTCTTGTTTTGTCATAATGTGATTAAATATTTTTAGAGCCTTCAGGCATTACATAAAAAGTTGGATGACGGTATACTTTGTCGTTCGATGGTTCAAAAAACATTCCGCTGTCTTCAGGATTTGAGGCAACAATTGCTTCTGCCGGAACTACCCAGATACTAATTCCTTCGCTTCTGCGAGTGTATAGATCGCGTGAATTTTGTAATGCCATTTGTTTGTCGGGTGCATGAACGCTTCCTACATGTTTGTGAGGAATACCTGGACTAGCTTGTACAAATACTTCCCATAAAGGCCATTGTGAATCTTTTACGTTACTCATTATATTTAATTTTTGATTTGTTAATTTTAATTGATTGAAATGTTGTTAAGCAACTACTTGTTCCTTCACTTGCTTTGCTGCATATGCAGTTGCTGCTTCACGCACCCAAGCACCTTCGTCATGAGCTTTAAGATGATTATCCATTCGTTTTTTATTACACGGACCATCACCATTCACCACACGTTTAAATTCTTCCCAATCAATTTTACCGTGATCATATTTGTTCTTTTCTGCATTCCATTTTAATTCAGGATCAGGCATTGTTAAGCCAATTATTTCAGCTTGTTGAACTGTTTTATCAATAAAGCGCTGACGTAATTCATCATTCGTTTCACGTTTTATTTTCCATTTCATTGCTTTTCCTGTATGTGCCGAATCTGCATCATGTGGTCCGAACATCATTAATGTTGGCCACCATAAGCGGTTCAAGGCATCTTGTGCCATTTCTTTTTGCTCAGGTGTTCCCAATGCTAATTTCCCCATTATCTCATAACCTTGACGCTGATGAAAACTTTCTTCTTTACAGATACGAACCATGGCACGTGAATACGGACCATAAGATGTACGTTGTAATGAAATTTGATTTACAATTGCAGCACCATCAACCAACCAGCCAATTGCACCAACATCTGCCCATGTTAAAACAGGATAATTAAAGATGGTAGAATATTTTGCTTTACCGTTATGTAATTGCTCTATCAACTCTTCGCGAGAGATACCAAGTGTTTCGCATGAACTGTAAAGATATAAACCGTGTCCGCCTTCATCTTGAATCTTAGCTAATAAAATTAATTTTGCACGTAAGCTTGGTGCACGAGTTATCCAGTTTCCTTCGGGCTGCATTCCAATAACTTCAGAATGTGCATGCTGTGATATTTGACGAATAAGGTGCTTTCGGTAATCTTCGGGCATCCAATCTTTCGGCTCAATTTTGCTATCAGCATTAATTTTTGCTTCAAATTGTTCCAGCTGTTTTTCGTTTTCCATGATTCTTATTGATAGAATATTTTGATTTTTTACAAGCTATAAATGTATGATTTTTATCATATTTTTCAAAATTAGAAATTAATTTTATACAAAGTCCTTGTTTTTAGGTTTGATAACTTTTTGAAAATAAGGTAGCGGTAATTAAGGCGAGATTATGGATTGGACTCATTTAATATGCAGAAAATAGAAACTAATTGAAACAAAATGGATTTTAAAACAGATTGCTAAAAATCTTAGCCGGATATATGCGAAACCTGTTATACATTAGCCAAAATATTTTATGACAACAATTTCATTCGATATTTTAAAACAGAAAGGCAATCTGGTTTTTTTTTTAATTTCCTTACAAAAGAGTGTCTATAGAAATTACGGATAACTGCAATTCTAATTAATCATGAAAGCAAGTCAAATAGTTCATAATGGCGAAAAAAGAATTAAAATTGATTTTCAATATAATACTGAAATAGGGTTACAGATAAATAAAATTGAGGGTGCTAAATGGAGTAAAACTCATCGTGCATGGCATATCCCTTATACTAAAACGGCTTTTGAATTATTAAAGGAGCTCTTTCCTGATATAGAGTATCCGCAAAAAATATCAGAAAATAAATTACAGCAATCAGATGTTTCTCCTCCAACTAATGAGCCTTCTGAGAAGAATAATCAAACAACATATTTAAAAATAAGCGGTGTTTCCATCATGGTTTTTGGTAAACGAATTGCTGTTAAACTACCTAAGAATGACTTTGATACTCAATTTATTCTTTCACTGAGATATAGCAAGTGGGATGCAAAGCAATATTGTTGGGTGATACCAAATTATGGAAAAAGTTTAGAACTACTGAAATCTTATTTTAAAGACAGGATTACCGAATTGGTTATTCATGAAGGGATTGAAATAAATTCAGGAACCAATGCTGAACGAAAAATAGGCAAAAACGATTTACTCATCATTAAAACTAAGTCAGGAAGATTAAAATTAATTTTCGGGATAAATAAAGAGCTGATAAAAACCATAAAAAGCATACCCTATTTTACTTGGAATGCAGAAAACAAATGTTGGAGCATTCCGTTTGCTGAAAAATTTTTAAACGAAATTAAAACCCTTGCAACGTTTATGAGCTAATGTGCCTGATTCGATAGGAC
>CAIXIP010000172.1 GCA_903919535.1 uncultured Bacteroidota bacterium
ACATACCACTTAACCAAACCAGTTGGAAAAGAGTTCGAACACACTAATCAAGTTGATATTACTGACATTAAACAAATTGAATTATTTGTAAAAAAAACTAAGAAAGAATTAAATAATATTACACTTATTAATTGTGCCGGAATAACATACAACTCCTTTGCTCATAAAGCTGATATAAACGAATGGGCAAATGTTATTAGCGTGAATCTGAACGGGACATTTTACATGATCCATTCTCTTTTACCATTAATGCGGGAACAAAACTTTGGAAGAATCATTAATCTTTCATCGATAGTTTCTCAAACCGGTGTTATGGGAACAAGTGCATATGCAGCATCAAAAGCAGGGATCAACAGCATGATCAAAAGCATTGCCATGGAAAATGCACAAAAAGGAATTACAATTAACAATATCAATTTAGGTTATTTCAAAACAGGAATGATCAACACCATCCCTGCCGACTTGCAGGAAAAAATCAAATTAAAAATTGCGCTAAATGATTTTGGAGACCCCGAAAACATTTTTAAAACGATTGAATATATTCGTGATACACCCTACTTAACAGGTGCTTGCCTTGATCTAAATGGAGGCTTATTTTAAAAATGATAACATATATTGAACATAAGAACATTAACAAACAAAAATGGGATGCTTGTATAAATAAAAGCACAAATGCTTCTATTTTTGTTTATTCATGGTACTTAGATATTGTTTCGGGAAACTGGTCGGCATTGGTATTAAACGATTACGATGCCGTTTTCCCTTTAGCTTCGAAATCAAAATACAACATCAATTACTTGATACAGCCTTTTTTTACTCGTTATTTTGGTGTTTATTCAAAAAATAAAATTACAGAAAAATTAGTTTCAGATTTTTTTGCCGCAATTCCTGAAAAGTTCAAATTTATAGAGTTTTGCATTCATGAATCCAACACTTCGTTTTTAAATGATTTTGATCTTAAAGAAAAAAAATATCAGGAATTAAGTCTGCAAAGAGAATACGAGTTTATTCAAAAAGAGTTTTCTGATAATGCAAAACGGAATGTTAAAAAAGCCGTTAAAGCTGATTTGAGTTTTCAATCAGGCATCTCCCCCGAAAAAATTGTGAATTTATTTAAAACTACAAAGGGAAATGAATTAGAGGTATTTAAACCTGAACATTACAAAACATTAATTAAATTAATGAACGAGTGTTTAAAACAAAATAAAGGAACTTCAATTGCTGTTTACGATGGAAATAAATTATGTGCTGCTGGCTTTTTCATGTTTAGCAATAATCGCTACGTTTTTCTTAAAAGTGGTGTTACTGATGAAGGGAAATCCAAAGGGGCAATGCATTTTTTATTTGACCATTTTATTAAGGAAAATGCTAATCATGGATATGAACTGGATTTTGGAGGTTCATCTGTTGATTCCGTTGCTCGTTTTTACAAGAATTTCGGAGCAAAAGATTCCGTATATTTACAGGTGAAAAAAAACAACTTGCCCAAATTATTAAAATGGGTTAAATCATTAAAATCATAGTAACAATGATTCGTATAGTAGGAAATCACAATTCGATATTTAATCATTTCATTTCTGAGATAAGAGATGAAAAAATCCAAAAAGACAGTATGCGTTTTCGTAGAAATATTGAACGCATGGGCGAGATAATGGCTTATGAAATAAGCAAAGAATTTCATTATGAAATGCAAGAAGTTACAACTCCTTTAGGCATTTCAAACATTCCATTATTAAAAGAGCAACCGGTAATTGCATCTATTTTGCGTGCTGGCTTACCGTTGCATCAAGGAATATTAAATTATTTAGACAGGGCCGACAATGCATTTATTTCGGCCTACCGTAAACATCATAAAGACGGCTCTTTTTCGATTCAATTGGAGTATGTTGCCAGTCCTGAAATTACAGACAAGGTATTGATATTGTGCGACCCTATGTTAGCTACAGGTGCATCCATTGTTCATACATACAAAGCATTGTTAAATCGTGGAAAGCCCAAACATACACATATTGTTTCATTGATTGCAAGCTCAGAAGGAGTTGACTATGCCAAAAAACATTTACCCGAAAATGTAACTATTTGGTGTGGTGCAATAGATGAAGAATTAACAGCCCAGTCATACATTGTTCCGGGGCTAGGTGATGCAGGGGACCTGGCATACGGGAAAAAAGTTTAAAAAAATTTGAATGAATTCTCTCTGGGAAATAGTTGCAGTATTTTTATTGAGTACTATTAAATTTGTTTTTGGTTCAGTTCCTTTAGCATTGGGTTTTGGGTTTTCGTTTTTTGAAGCGGTAACTGTTACTTCATTAGGAGGATTTTTCGGAGCAACTTTTTTTGTTTATATGAGTGATAAAATTCTTTCCTTTTTAAAGAAAAGAAAAGCTCGAAAAAAATTAGAGAATCCTAATTTACCAATCAATAAAGTCTTTACAAATCGAAATAGAATGATCGTTCGGGTAAAAAAACGATTTGGACTTGCCGGTATTGCTTTTCTTTCTCCTTTTTTGTTTCCGCTGCCTATTGGTTGTTTCCTTGCAGTTCGCTATTTTAAGAACAAACATCGTATTTTGGTTTATATGTTTGTAGCTATTTTATTTTGGTCTGTTACTGCATATTATTTTTATAAGCCGATATTTCATGTCATACACAAATATATTTTTTGACCTAGACCGCACACTTTGGGATTTTGAAACCAATTCACACCAAACACTTTCAGAACTTTTACAAAAATATAAACTTCTTGAAAAAGGCGTTGAATCTGAAAATGATTTTATTGCAGAATATCTTGTAATAAATGAACAATTGTGGGATGAATATCGCAAAGGCACAATTGATAAAAACACATTACGTTACGACAGATTTTATAAAGCTTTACTAAAGTTTAAAATAGATGACAAGGAATTATCCCAATCTATTGGGAATGATTATGTGTCTATATCCCCACTCAAAACAGCTTTATTCCCTTATACAATAGAAGTGTTGAACTATTTAAACGATAAGTACAACCTTCACATTATTACAAATGGATTTGAAGAGGTGCAGCATGTTAAAATCAAAAACTGCGGAATTGAAAAATATTTTGACCAGATAATAACTTCCGAACGAGCTGGATACAAAAAACCTGATATTCGTATTTTTGAATATTCTTTGGAAACAGTCAACGGCAATGCGAATAACAGCTTAATGATCGGAGACAGCTTAGAAGCAGACATTGTTGGTGCCCGAAACGCAGGAATACATCAGGTCTATTTTAATCCTACTAAAGAAACACATTCAGAAAAAACAACTTTCGAAATTAGCAGCTTGAAGGAATTGTTAAATTTTCTATAGCAAAAACAGAACAAAAAAAAGTCTGATAGAATCTATCAGACTTTTTTAATACACTATTATTGTATTATTTTTTTTCTTCAGGTTTTACTTCTGCAGCCTTTGCTTTGCAACAAGATTTTGTTTCTTTTCCGTCTGCATGTGAACAAGATTTTGTTTCTGTTTTTGCTTCAGTACATCCTTTTGCAGTTGCATCTTTTTTACAACAATCTTTTTTCTTTTTGTCAGACTTCTTTTTGTCGTCACCTTTTTTCTCGTCACCACCAAGTGTAACAACAGTTCCTTTTGTAAAAGAAATCACTGTGCTTGCAGATGCAGATGTGAAAATCCCAGCTAATGCAGCAATTAAAAATATTTTTTTCATGTTAATTTGTTTTTAGGAGTTTAAATTAATAAGGTTAAATATACAAAAAATAAGCCAATTTTTTAAAATACTAATTGTATTCACGTGATCTTCGTCAATCAATCAAATGTTGCAATCACAGTTTCTCTACCTCGAACAACCTCTTCAAGCTTCACATTTATTTTAACAGATGTCGGCAATAACAGATCAACACGGGAACCAAACTTAATAAACCCAAATTCACTTCCTTGTATTGCAATATCACCTTCTTTAGCATTATTTACAATCCGTCTGGCTAAGGCGCCTGCAATTTGACGGAACAGAATTAATTGTCCGTTCTTATGCTCTACAACAATTGTAGAACGTTCATTATCTGTTGATGACTTAGGATGCCAGGCAACTAAAAATAATCCCGGATGATACTTTACATACTTTACAATACCGCTAATCGGATAGCGATTTATATGAACATTGGTTGGCGACATAAAAATAGAAACCTGAATCCGTTTGTCTTTAAAATATTCTGATTCAATAACTTCTTCAATAACTACAACTTTTCCATCCGCAGGAGCAATAATATGATTATCATTAATAATCACATTTCGTGTTGGATTACGAAAAAACTGAAGAATGACAATTAGCAAAAATGCTGATAACAAATAACCAAAATAAATTACAATTGGATATCCCCCAAAAAAGTATATAGTCAGAAAATTAATAATTGCAACAACAATTATTGTAATGATTAACGATGGTATTCCTTCTTTATGAAATGTCATTTATTTTTTCTTTTGAGTCTGCTGTTGCTGACGGTCTTTTGTTATTTGTTCCAGGCGTTGCTGGAATTTAGAAACTTTAACAGGCTTCTTTTTATTTTCCTGAATCTTCGCATGCAATGCATCCGAGTCTATTACAAACTTCTGCATTACCCAAGTTTGACCAAATGTGATCATATTCGCAAGAAAATAATACCAACTTAATCCGGCAGAATAATTATTTAAGAACCCAAGGAACATAATTGGCATCAAATACATCATCCACTTCATACCTGGCATCTGGTTTTGTGTTCCCATTAATTGACTGTTACTCCAAGTATATAAAAGAGTTGAGCCAGTCATCAACAAAGCAAATAAACTCACATGGTCACCATACCAAGGAACTGCGAAACCAAAATTGTAAACAGAATCGTAGGTTGACAAGTCGTGCGCCCATAAAAACCCTTGTTGACGCAATTCGATAGATGCCGGGAAGAAACTAAACAATGCTATCAATATTGGCATTTGCAATACAACGGGAATACAACCTGCCATTGGATTAACACCAGCTTTTTTATAAAGCGCCATTGTTGCTTGCTGCTTTTTCATTGGATCGTCATCCTTGAATTTTTCAGTCAATTCATCGATCTCAGGTTTTAGCACACGCATTTTTGCGGATGAAAGAACGGTACGATATGCAATAGGTAACATTAGAAGCTTAAGAATTATGGTAAGAATTAAAATAATAATTCCATAATTCAAGTTAAAACTATCTAAAAAATTAAAAATAGGAATTGTTAAAAAGCGGTTTACATAACCAAATATTTTCCATCCTAAATTAATTTGATACTCCAATTGCATATCATACTTTTTTAGTGTCTGATAATGATTCGGACCAAAATAAAAATGCATTGCAAATGTTTCGTTCGCTTTATGTTTAAAAGGAATAGACAACGTAGCCAAATAGTTTTTTACATATTTTTTAGAACCTTTTTCGTTAACTGTTTCGATATTACTCGGCTTTTCAAATCCATCATCAGCAATAATAGCAGAAGTAAAAAACTGTTGCTTAAAACCAACCCATTTTACTTTCGATTCCATCGGTAAGTTTTCTTCGCTGGTTTCAGAAATTCTATCTGGATCTTTTTCTAAATATTTATAATAAATGGTTGATGCAGCTTGCTGTGTTTGATGATGTTGCTCCTGCATCGGAGTTCTCATTTGCCAATTTAGTGAAACATCATGAACATTTGCCTGAATAATATCCTGCATACCCACCATATTTAAATGGAATCCCATCATATATTCATTTCCACTCAGGGTATAAACATATTCAATGTATTTAGATTTACTTCCAGCATATAATCGCATTGACAAGCTCTTAGAATCTTTTTCACCTGTAACAGTAAAATTGCCTGCATCAGGAGTAAAATACAATGAGTCAGTTGAAAACAATTTCGAATAGGCCGCAAAAGTTATATTTTGAGTAGAAGAGTCTGCATCAAACAAAAGCAATGGTTTACCATCAAATCTTTTGTATTTTTTTAGCTCAACAGAAGATATGCGCCCACCTTTTGTGGATACATTTACTTTTACCAGATCATTTTCAAGGGTAATAACTTTGTTTTCACCTTCTGATGCATCAACAAAATCGGCATAAACTTGTTTTTTCAGAACGAGTTTAGCTGAATCACTTAAAACTCCGGCTGAATCAGGTAAAACTCCAGGAGTCGATATTCCACGCTTCGTAGTAGAAATAGCAATATTTGTTTTTGCTTTTAGCGTTTGATCATATTTTGCAATTGAATCAAGTTCGTACTGATGTTGTTTCTTTGCAAGCTCTTCTTTTGAAGGTTGTGCTAATACTAACCAGCCAATTAAAATCCCGCCAATTAATAGTAAACCAATTATCGAATTTTTATCCATTTTTAAATATTATAACAATTTTAAAATTAGGGCGCAAAGATAATAATTATTTGAAGTACAGATTTAAAAAAATAACCCTAAAAGGAAGGCCCCAAAGCTTCAAAATTTAGCTAATATGAAGCCTGAATTAATATGGAAAGAGTGATTAAAACTACTTGAAGTATTACATTGCCGATATGAAGTCCTAATTGAGAGTTATCACGCCCCTCTTTATTTTTTCGTCCCTCCCTGTCTTTCTTAGGCTCAACATATTCTGCAGGCCTCTTACTATCAACTTTAGCATACATAGCATCCAATTCATGAATGCTAGTAGGTTTTTCAAATACGGTCCCACTCGTTGTTTTAAAACGAATTGTATAAGTGCTATCGTTATATTTTAAGATTTCAGCAGATTCGAAAAGGCTGTCTTTATATTCCGGAAAAAGATAAAAATCCTTCTTTTCTTTAACATCAATCAATTTTCCAACAGAAGGATGCAGAGTAAGTATTTTAATACTCTCTGATGTTTGAGCCATTGAGAATAGCGGTAAAAAGAGGAGTAAAAACTTTATCAATTTTTTCATTTTCAATAAACAGGTCCTTAAATGTATAAAAAGCTTTTCAGAACCGAACCAGATACAAAAATGATACCGCTTTTAGAGCCCTCCAACGGATAATTTTCCTATTTTTGCTTTCCTAAAAACATAAATAAAAATGAAGATCTCGTACAACTGGCTGAAGAATTATGTAAACACCGACCTACCTGCTGAAAGTATCGGAAAACTGCTCACTGATTGTGGACTTGAAGTAGAATGTATTGAAAAATTTGAAACAGTTAAAGGAGGCTTAAACGGAATTGTTATTGGAGAAGTAATATCCAAAGAAAAACATCCGGATGCAGATAGGTTGAATTTAACAACTATCGATATTGGAACTGGAACATTATTGAATATAGTTTGCGGTGCAAGCAATGTTGAGGTTGGACAAAAAGTAGTTATTGCTACCATTGGGGCAAATCTTTTCCCTATAACCGGTGAACCATTTGAAATAAAAAAATCAAAAATTCGGGGACAACTTTCTGAAGGAATGATCTGTGCAGAAGATGAAATTGGGTTAGGGAATTCACACGAAGGAATTATGGTTCTTAATGCAGATGCAAAAATTGGGACTCCAGCAAAAGACTATTTTAAAATTGAAGAAGATTTTGTTTTTGAAATCGGCTTAACTCCGAATCGTGCTGATGCAGCATCTCATGTTGGTGTTGCACGTGACCTTGTTGCTCTATTAAACTTAAATGAGAAAGATGTAAAAGAAACGCTTCAATTACCTAACGTAAATTATTTTGAAACCGACAATACCGATTCAACAATTGAAGTTATTGTTGAAGATGCGAATGCTTGTCCACGTTATTCTGGAGTTTCAATAAGCAACATCAAAGTTGCCGACTCACCCGAATGGCTAAAAAACCGTTTAAGATCAATAGGTTTAAGACCTATCAATAACATTGTGGATGCAACAAATTTTGTGCTTCATGAATTAGGTCAACCTCTCCATGCATTTGATGCAGATAAAATAAAAGGAAATACAGTAATTGTAAAAACTCTTGCCGACAAAACTAAATTCAAAACATTGGATGAAGTTGAACGTGAATTATTTTCAGAAGATTTGATGATCTGTAATGCTGATGGCGGCATGTGTATTGCCGGAGTGTTTGGTGGAATAGAATCGGGAGTTTCAGAAAAAACAAAAAATATTTTTATAGAAAGCGCCTATTTCAATTCAACATCGGTACGTAAATCATCTAAACGTCATGGATTAAAAACTGATGCATCATTTCGCTTTGAAAGAGGAACAGACCCAAACATCACTGTTTTTGCATTAAAACGGGTTGCATTGCTAATTAAAGAAATTGCCGGAGGTGAAATCTCATCAGAGATCATTGATATATATCCAAATAAAATTGAAAATTTTAAAGTCCCTTTTTCATTTCAAAATTGTGATAATTTAATTGGCAAACACATTGATGTGGAAATAATTAAAACAATCATTACTTCACTCGGAATTGAAATTGAGCATGAAGGGAATGACGCACTATTGCTTTCAGTCCCTCCATTTAAAGTGGATGTGCAACGCGAGCAAGATGTGATCGAAGAGGTATTACGTATTTATGGATATAATAATGTTGAAATACATACAACTTTAAAATCATCATTAGCATTTGCCGAAAAACCAGATAAAGAAAAGATTCAACATGTGGTTTCGGAATTACTTAGCAACAATGGATTTTCGGAAATGATGTGCTTGTCACTAACAAAAGGTGAATATGCAACAAAACTCGAATCGCTAAATCCTGAAAGAAACGTAGAAATGATGAATCCATTAAGTAGCGACTTAAATGTATTACGTCAAACTCTTTTATTCAGTGGATTAGAAACCATTTCATATAATCAAAATCGTAGAATTAGTGATTTGAAATTATATGAATTTGGAAAAACATATTTGGCAATTAAAGGTGAAGAAGCAAGTAAATACATTGAAACAAAACATTTATCAGTATTTATAACCGGCCTTAAGAAAGAAGAAAACTGGAATTCAAAAAAAGAAAATTCAACTTTTTATACGCTAAAAGCAACTGTTGAAGCTATTTTGGAAAGATTAGGAATTACAGATTTAAAAACTTCAGAAACAAGTTCGGATATTTTTTCCCAAGGCTTGAGTTTCAATACTAATAAAAAATCATTAGTCGAATTTGGAAATGTTTCAAAAGCAATTTTGAAACAAATGGATATCAAACAAGAAGTCTTCTGTGCAGATTTTAATTGGGACCTGCTGATTGAAGCCGTAAAGAAAACAAAAGTGATGTACACTGAAGTACCTAAGTTCCCTGAAGTACGAAGAGATCTTGCTTTATTGATCGACAAAGCCATTCAGTTCGAACAACTAGAACAATTAGCATATCAATCAGAAAAAAACATATTGAAAAATGTAAATTTATTTGATGTGTACGAAGGAGATAAACTTCCGAAAGGAAAAAAATCATACGCATTGAGTTTTATTTTACAGGATGAAAATGCAACACTTACGGACAAACAGATAGAAAAAATAATGGAGAAGCTGATGAAAACTTATCAGGAAAAAGTGGGTGCAGAGATTAGATAAAGTTCAGTTCTTTACTGTTTTTGAATTAAATAAATAACTCTTAACCCATGAAAAAATTAATCATCTCGGTAATTTGTCTTCTACTAATGCAAGTTACAACAGCTGCTTTTGGCCAATACTTATATAATGCAACCGGAAGCACAGTAGGAAGAATTGACGGGAATTACGTATATGATGCCTCGGGCAGCACAATTGGGCGATTTGATGGCAACTATATTTATAATGGTTCAGGAAGCACTATTGGCAGGATAGATGGCAATTATATATATGACGGTTCAGGAAGCACTATTGGTCGTATTGATGGTAATTATATTTACGATGGTTCCGGAAGTACGTTAGGAAGAGTTGATGGCAATTATTTATATGATAAATCAGGCAGCACACTAGGAAGAATTGACAATGTAGATACGCAGAAAGCTATACTATTTTTTTATTTTTTCTTTTATAAATAGTAAAAAATTACCGACTCTCTAAACAAATGTATTAAGCTGAAATAAAACTTCATCCTCTTCGTTTTCTCTATATTGCTTACCTTTATACTATGCGTTTTGTCGTTTGTAACTATAATTTTTTTTCGTGTATTTTTATGAAGCTTCTTATTGCGAAGTTGATTGCGCATATTAAAGTATTTATAGATCATTCGAACTTTTCCCCTTTCAAAAATAAATATTCCTTTTGCTTTTTTATCTGTTTTGGCGCCCCCCTCTATTCCGAGGCACAACAACCCTATTCATTAGAAATAAAATCGATTAAAGATGAAATTTCACTAAATAAGATCACCTATAAAAAAACATTCTCTACAAAAACAGAACGGCAAAAAGAATTACAAAGTGTATTATTCACTTGCTATGACAATGCATACTTAACAGCATCATATGATAGTTTAATAACCGATTCACTTAAGCTGAATGCATACCTAAATTTTGGGTTGCAATACAAATGGGCATACCTAAAAAATGGGAATGTAGATGAAGGTGCACTAAGTGAAATTGGATTTAGAGAAAAACTCTACAACAACAAGCCTGTTTCATTCAAAAATGTAAAACGAGTTCAGGAAAAACTAATCACCTATTATGAAAACAATGGATACCCATTTGCTTCAGTAAAACTTGATAGTATTACAATTACGAATGAAAGTATCTCAGCGCAACTGAATCTTACAAAAAACTCTCTCGAAAAAATAGATAGTGTAGTAATAAAAGGGAGCGCAAAAATCACATCTGTCTATATGTATAATTACTTAGGCATAAAGCCTGGAAACGTATATAGCGAAGCTCAATTAAAAAAAGTGAATACTCGAATTGCCGAATTGCCTTTTGTAAGATCTACCAAACCCGCTGCTGTAACTTTCACCAATAAATACAACAAACTGGTTTTGTTTCTCGAAAAAAAACGCTCAAGTCAGTTTGATGGAATTATCGGAATTTTGCCTGATGATAAAACAGGCAAAATATTATTTACAGGTGATGTTCGATTGAAATTACAAAACGGTTTATCTCATGGTGAATTAATTGATTTAAACTGGCAACGTTTGCAAACGCAAACGCAAAATTTAAAAATTCGATTTGTATATCCTTTTGTTTTACGAACTCCATTTGGTATTGATTACAACTTTTCTCTTTATAAAAAAGACACTACATTTTTAGATGTTAAACAAAATATTGGAATACAATATTTGTTGATCGGTGGAAATTATTTTAAAATTTTCTACTCTAACAAAACATCTTCATTGCTATCCACAAAAGGATTGGAATATATGACCTCTTTACCTCCAAATGCAGACATTCACAACAACATGTATGGTGTTGGGTTGAAATATGAGAAATTAGATTATCGCCTGAATCCACGAAAAGGATTTTCTGTAATAATGAACGGAAGTGCCGGAACAAAAAAGATCATAAAAAATGCAAAATTAAATCCTATAATTTATGATAAATTAAAATTAAATTCAGCAATATATACAGGCGATATAGAAGGAAGCGTTTACATTCCTTTTCTAAATAGAAACACGGTAAAAGCAGGTGTTCAGGCAGCATTTTTAGATGGGGAAACAACTTTTCAGAATGAATTATTTCGCATTGGAGGATTAAAAACGCTACGAGGTTTTGATGAGGAATCTATTTACGCAACAGCCTATTCTATCTTTACATTGGAGTATCGTTTTATTTTAGAACAGAATTCCTATTTATATGTTTTTGGAGACAAAGCGTGGTACGAAAAAAACAATATCAGTAATTATGTTAGAGATACTCCAATTGGTTTTGGTGCAGGTATAAGTTTTGAAACCAAAGCAGGTATTTTTTCAATCAACTATGCATTGGGTAAACAATTCGACAATCCCATTCAATTAAAAAGTGGAAAAATACATTTCGGTATTGTGAATTATTTTTAACGCATTTTAATTTTATTCAATCTCGATCGAATAATTATGCATTTAATAAGCACTCCATCCACCATCAACTACCAATACTTCTCCATTTATAAAACTTGAATCATCACTTGCTAAGAATAACGCAGCTTTAGCAATTTCAAGGGGCTCACCAACTCTTGGATTTAAAACCATACCAGCCATAATTCTGTCGTTAACTAATGCTGTTATTTTACTGTTATCAATCGTTTCTCCAATATTTGTGTTTACAGCACCTGGAGCAATTCCATTGCATCGAATCCCTGATTTAGAATACATATACCCGGTATTTTTTGTCAAACCTACCAAACCATGTTTGCTTGCAGTATAAGCAGCACCAGCAGCCCCTCCTTTTAAACCACCGATAGAACAAATATTAATTATTATTCCAGATTTTTTCGGAAGGAAAATTTTAATAGCACTCCGAATAGCTTTAAACGGACCTTCCAGATTTATTTTTATGACTTTTTCCCACATATTATTTTCAAGTTCTCCCACGGGTTGAAAAGAGTCCATTACCCCAGCATTATTTACTAGAATATCTAATGTTCCGTATGCAGTAGTTGCAACTTTAATCATGTTTTCTATATCATCCTCTTTTGCCACATTTGCAATAATGGTGGTTACTTCGCCACCTTTTTCCATGATTTCCTTTTTAAGTGCATCAAGTCTTGTCTGATTTATATCAGCAGCTACGACTTTACTTCCCTCAGAAGCAAATAATAAGGCAATTGCTTTCCCCATTCCTGAGCCAGCACCAGTTATGATGGAAACTTTTTTTTCTAACTTTTTCATAAGATTAAATCTTTGATTATTTAAACAAAGAGAAGAAAAAGCACATATGGCTGGAATGATTACAATTATTAAAACATGTGATAAAAATCAAAGCTTTGGTTTAATAAGAAAAAAAAGAAAACAATTTTGAGTATCGTCAGAAGATATTTTTATTCAACAGCAAGAAAACACTAAAATAAAAAAGTCGTAGCAAAATGCTACGACTAAAGTAATTTTATCGAATCATTGTAAAACAATCTTACAATGATTTTTTAACAAATTTGGTAAGAATAACGATTGTTTGATCATTAATTTTACCTTCTATATGTTCTGTATTATCATGCACTAATTTGATTTTTTTTACAACCGTACCCTTAGAAGCAGAGAAACTTGTTCCTTTTACATTTAGCAATTGAGTAAGTACCACCGTATCGCCATTTTCAAGTTTATTTCCAAAAGCATCAGTATGAACAGCCGCAACTTCAAATGCGCTTAAAGCCCATTGTTGGATGTTTTCATCAATATCAACTGAACTAATAAGGTTACTTGCCCAATCTTCTGTTTTGAATTTATGTAATAAACGGAAACTTAATGCCTGAACACTTGGCTCCGGATTCCAAATACTTCCTTCCAAACAACGCCAGTGAAAAGCTGCATCATCTGCATCCATAGCTTTTAAACAAGTCTCGCAAATTGCTACCTGATTTTCTATTGAATCGTCATTTTTGGGGCTAACGGTATATTCTATAGTAGCTGTATCCACATTACATAATTCACATAGATCCTGATTTCGTTGTTTAAGTTGAGCGTTGATTGACATGTTTTTAGATTTAAATTTCGATAAATAAATTGAATACTTTTTTTAGTATTGAGGCTGCAAAAATAGAAGTTTATTTGTAATAACAAGAGTTTAGATGCTAGCAAATTAATGCGTAAATTAGCCTTCTTTTAAAAGCAAGTTTTACAATGGAATTTATATTTTTAATTATCGGTCTTATCTTAGGTTTTGTAATTGCATTTTTGTTTTTCAAATCGAAAAATAACGGAGTAATTGATACTCGCCAGCAAGATGCCAAAATCATAGACTTTGATAAACAAAATGCAATATTAAAAACACAGCTTGAAAGTGCCGCAAAAGATTATGAACGTGTGGATTACGATTTCAAAACTACAAAAGAGCAATTGATTCATGATTCTACCAAGGAAAAAGAAAAACTACAAATAGAATTGAATTTTGAGAAAGAAAAACTAAGCAAAGCTGAATCCCGTATCGCAAGAGCTGAAGAAATTTTTAAATCACAGGAAGAAAAATTCACCACTCTAAAATCAGAACTCGAGAACGTTCATAAAAAATACACCACAGAATTTGAAAATATCGCCAATAAAATATTGGATGAGAAATCACAGAAATTTACTGATCAAAATAAAACCAACCTTGATATTATTTTAAATCCGCTCAAAGAAAAGATCAAAGATTTTGAAGACAAAGTTGACAAAGCCTATAAAGCGGAATCAACTGAGCGCACTACTTTAAAAGCTGAAATTAAAAACCTGATCGATCTTAATAAACAAGTAAGTGAAGACGCCAACAATTTGGCGAAAGCCTTGAAAGGTGAAAATAAAACACAAGGTAATTGGGGGGAATTGATACTTGAAAAAGTTTTGGAACGCTCGGGATTAGTTAAAGATCAAGAATATCGTTTACAATTCAGCACAAATAATGATGAAGGGAAACGCATACAGCCAGATGCTGTTATCATGCTTCCTGATAACAAACACATTGTTGTCGATTCTAAAGTTTCACTAGTTGCTTATGAAGCGGTTGTAAAATCAGATAACGAAGATGATCGATTAAAATTTGTAAAAGATCATATTGCATCGGTTCGCAATCATGTAAAAATGTTGAGCGAAAAAAACTATCAATCCTCTGCTGATTTTAACACTCCCGATTTTGTATTGCTATTTATTCCTATTGAATCATCATTTAGTATAGCTGTGCAAGCCGACCAGGAATTATTTAATTTTGCATGGGATAAAAAAATTGTGATTGTTAGTCCGTCCACATTGCTTGCCACCTTAAGAACCATTGCATCCGTTTGGAAACAAGAACGACAAACAAAAAATGCGATTGAAATTGCAAAACAAAGTGGTGCATTATATGATAAATTTGTTGGCTTCATTGAAGATATGGATAAGATCAAAAAAGGAATTGACTCTTCCAGTATAGCTTATGATAATGCCATCAATAAATTACAAAAAGGAAGCGGCAATTTAGTGAAACGTGCTTTGGATATTGAAAAACTGGGTGCAAAAACTACCAAACAAATTTCTTCAAAATTTATTGAAAGTGATGAACCCTCACAAATAACGGAAGATACAGAATCATGATAAAAAGAATTGTTCCATTTATTCTAATCATATTGTTTATTGCTGCTTGCAGCTCTTCACGTAAAACGACAATTGATACAAAAGTAAATACATACAAACACGATGTAAACGCATTACATCCTCAATTTGTAGTATTTAACACAAATGATACACTCTCTGAATTACATTACAAGATCAATAGCAAGGAGTTATTGTATACTCGTCCGGATGGAATAAATTTCTCATCAAATGTTTTAATTACATACCATTTACTTCCAATTTTCGATTCAAAAGAAATTCTGGATAGTGCTTCAATACGTCTGATTGATCAGAACAACGACAATTCAGATAAATTCCTTATTGGCAAAATGAATATTAAAGCAAGAGCACCTCGAACTTATGTTTTGAGAGTTACTGTTTCGGATCTGAATAGAAATACTTCAGCAACTAATATAATTTCAATCAGTAAAGAGAATGATTTGAATCGTCAGAATTTTTTAATAAAATCTGCAAACACAGATGCTCCCATGTTTCATAATTATGTAAAAACAGGAGAAGAAGTTTCTATCAATTACAAAGCAAAAATTGCTGTCAATTTATTTGTACGATATTATAATCGTGAATTCCCTTTGGCTCCACCTCCATTTTCAGTTATTGACCCACGACCTTTTCAGTACAAAGCAGACAGCACTTTCGCTCTTCAATTATCGTCCAATGGAAGTGTAAATTTCAAAGCTTTAAAAAAAGGTTTTTATCATTTTCAATTAGATACCAATAAACGTGAAGGTGTTACATTGTATAATTTTTCAGATAATTTTCCCGATGTAAAAAAAGCCGAGGATATGATTTATCCTTTACGGTTTATTACATCCAAACAAGAGTATGACGATTTAATTAATAGCACAAATAAAAAAGCATTAATCGATAAATTTTGGCTCGATTGCACAGGCAACCCCGACAGAGCAAAAGAAGTAATTCGTAAATATTATAATCGCGTACAAGAATCGAATTTAAATTTCACATCCTACATCGAGGGCTGGAAAACAGATAGAGGAATGATTTATTTAATTTATGGTTCCCCAAATGTAATATACAGAACTGCAACCTCAGAAACATGGCTGTATGGCGAAGAAAACAATATCAATTCTCTTTCGTACTCGTTTTCAAAAGTTAATAATCCGTTTTCCGATAACGATTATGAATTAGAACGCTCTTCTGTTTACAAACAGTCGTGGTACACTGCGGTAGATATCTGGAGACAAGGAAGAGCATATTTGCAGGATTAAAATAAAATAATTTAACAGAAAAATACACAAAACACTATCCAATAAAAACATGCAAACAAAAGAACAAAAACAAGAGGAAGAAAATTTAATATTCGGAATCAGATCTGTAATAGAAGCGGTACGTTCCGGAAAAGAAATTGACAGATTATTTATTCAGAACGGCTTAAAAAGTGAACTATATAGCGAGTTGATGAGTTTACTTAAACATCATGAAATAGCATTTCAATTTGTTCCTGTAGATAAATTAAATCGCATAACACAAAAAAATCATCAAGGTGTTGTTGGATATTTATCATCAATCTCTTATTATAAGATTCAAGAAATCATACCAACACTTTTTGACAAAGGGGCTGTTCCGTTAATTTTAATTTTAGATAGAATTACTGACGTTAGAAATTTTGGTGCCATATCACGTACAGCAGAATGCTCAGGTGTTGATGCGATTGTTATTCCTTCCCGAGGATCTGCACAAATAACTGCTGATGCGATAAAAACATCTGCAGGCGCATTGCACAAAATACCCGTTTGCCGTGAAGAAAATTTAAAAACTGTAATTGATTATTTAAAAGAATGCGGCTTACAAATTGTTTCTTGTACAGAAAAAGCTACTGAATATTATTTCCAAATTGATTTCACGGTACCCACAGCAATAATAATGGGTTCAGAAGAAAATGGAATTCTAAATGAGTATCTTCAAAAGTCAGATGCGAAAGTAAAAATCCCATTAAAAGGTAAAATTGCATCTCTGAACGTTTCGGTTGCAACTGGAATTGTTTTATATGAAGCGGTTAGTCAGCGATTAGTAGATTAGGATGAATTATTTCGACAAAAAACATTTCCCTTTTATTGCGCTTTTCATTATCGTGTTTATTTCACGCATTCCATTTTTATCTGCCGGATATGGAGTTGAAGAAGATTCATGGGGAATAGCGCTGGCTGCTTTTCACACCAAATTTTCAGGCATTTATGAGCCTTCCCGATTTCCAGGTCATCCGGTTCAGGAATTAATTTACTCAGCATTTTGGGGATACGGTCCTATTTTATTTAACGGATTGTGCGCATTTTTTAGCGCAGTAGGAGTTGTATTTTTAGCATTGATCTTAAAACATCTTCAGTTCAAACACTTCTTTATTGCTGCTTTGGCATTTGCCTTTATACCTGTATATTACATCAGTAGTACTTATACGATTGATTTTGTTTGGACTGAAGCTTTTGTGCTTATCAGCATCTATTCTTTATTAAAAGATAAATTAATCATTTGCGGAATTTTTCTTGGATTAGCTCTTGGCTGCAGGATTACTAGTGGAGCGATACTTTTACCTTTTATGATTATCATCTGGAAGCAAGAAAACATAAAGCAGAATATTATCAACTTGTTTAAGATTTCTGTACCAATGACAGTTTTAGTTTTGCTGGCATTTATACCACTTTTTAAACAATTCGGGTTTTCCTTTTTGATGTATTACGATCAATTCCCATACCCTCCATTTACAAAAGTTCTTTATAAAATGATTGTGGGAGTATTTGGTTTTGTTGGTGTAATGGCAATCGGCATAAGCCTTTTTATGGTTTTAAAAAACAGGAACAAAAATATATTTGGAGAATTATTCAATCGAAAGCTGGATAAAAAAATAATTCTTGCAAGTATCATTCTTATCATTTTATATGTTGTTTCTTATTTTCGCTTGCCGCAAAAATCGGGATATATGATTCCAATCCTTCCCTTTTTGATTCTGCTTTCAGGATATTATTTAACAAGCAAACAATTTAAATTTTTATGCGTTGCATTTATCATTTCGCCTTTTATTTTCAGCATTAATTTAACAGACAAACTGCGGGGAGCATCGTATTCAAAACTGGCTATCACTTTTAAAATTTCAGGACAAGAACTTTTTTTTGATGTCTTCTCAGGGCCAATATTTTCGGATTATTCAAAACGAATACAAAAAATGAAATATACTGAGCAGGTCATCGAAAAAACAAAAAGCATAAACTCAAAAACAGTAATTATTTCAGGATGGTGGTATAACGAAATTATGGTCACGATGATTCCACTCGAAAAGAATAATTATGTTAATTTTGAGTCTTATATCGACTCAGTAACAATACATAATTACATAAAAAATAATTATGAAATTTATTATCTGCCAGAACAAAATATATACAACGATCAAATCTATAATATGAATATTACAAATACAGTTACTAAAGAATTTAATCAATAAATTTTATAATATGAACAAACTTTTTTCCATCACATGCACACTCTTAGCTTCAGCTATTATATGCAGCAACTTATCGGCACAAGAAAGAAAGGATAAAGCTTCTTTCAAACCAAAATCAAATGATTTTTACGAACAAATTCAAAAAGGAGTTGATGCATTTCAAGAACCAAAAAAATCAGACAAGCCACTTGTACTACGAATGGATTTTGCAGGAATAGATGTTCCTAAATCAATGTCCGAATTCAAAACAGTTTTTGCTCAAAACCCTGTTTCACAAGGCGAAACTGGAACATGCTGGTGTTTTTCCACAACTTCTTTTTATGAGTCAGAGATTAAACGTTTGAGCAATCAGGACATTCAACTTTCAGAATTATATACGGTCTATTGGCAATATGTAGAAAAAGCAAAAGAATTTGTTCGTACACGTGGCACATCAATTTTTGACGAAGGCTCAGAAACAAATGGAGTTGGATTGATGATGAAAACTTATGGAATTGTTCCATTGGAAGCATATAATGGAATGAAGATCGGACAACCATATCATGACCATAGAAAAATGGTAGAAGAAATGAGAAATTATCTGCAAGGTATAAAAGCTGCAAACAACTGGAACACAGATGAAGTTGTTTCAACTATTAAATCTATTCAGAATTTTTATTTAGGCGAACCTCCAATTTCAGTTACTGTGGCAGGAAAAAAAATGACACCACTAGAATACTTAAAGAATGTTACAAAATTGAATCCTGATGATTATGTAGACATCTTGAGTTTAATGGAAGCACCATACTGGACACAAACAGAATATAAAGTAGCTGACAACTGGTGGCATTCAGCAGATTATTATAATGTTCCATTAAACGATTTTATGACCATTATAAAAAACTCTATTAAAAACGGGTATTCAATGGCAATTGGAGGTGATGTTTCTGAAAGTGGAATGGATAATAAGTTAGGGGTTGCAATGGTTCCAACTTACGATATCCCATCAGCATATATTGATGACAATGCCCGTCAAATGCGTTTTTCAAATGGTTCAACAACTGATGATCATGCAATGCATTTAGTTGGTTATGAAGAAAAAACAAACGGAACCTGGTATTTAATTAAAGATTCTGGTAGCGGAGGACACAACAACCAATCTGCACCAGGATATTGGTATATGCATGAAGATTTTATCAAATTAAAAATGACAAGTTTTACAATTCACAAAGATGCAGTGAAAGATATTTTAGCCAAATTTCCTAAGAAATAATTATTTATGATTTCTCAGAGCTTAAGCTCTGAGAAATTTTTATCGAACCATTTATTATTAAAAAATGCCTACAATAAAACAATCGTACGAGATGGATGCTGCACCTGAAGAGGTTTTTGAAGCATTAGTAAACCCAGACATTATACAGATCTGGAGTGCTGATGAAGCCAAAATGGGTGCAACAGTGGGTGCAAAATTTTCATTGTGGGGTGGACAAATGTTTGGAACAAATCTGGAAGTTATAAAAAACAAGAAGTTAGTGCAGGAGTGGTGTTATGATCAATGGGAACATCCTTCAAAAGTTACTTTTACTTTAAAGGTAAAAGAGAAAAAAACAATTGTTGAATTACTTCATGAAGATGTTCCTGAAAAATCAGTAAACAGTATTGCTGATGGCTGGGATGCCTATTATCTTGGAGCCATGCAAGAAATGTTTAAAGAAAACAAATTAACAAAAAAAGTCCTGTAATTCACAGGACTTTTTTTCTGGTCAGTTTAAAATCTTTTGAAACAAAAAGATTAAAATTATGGCGTAATCTTAGCTTTATTTTTTGCAAGGTAAAACCAAGACAATGCCGCAAAAGCGGTTGTCATAGACATTCGAAACCACATTGCTTTTACAGTTTTAGCTTCATAGATCCCTCCCGATTTTATATGAAAGTATAATCCAATAAACGTTAATACTAAAATAACAAGTGCTATTATCAATATAAAAGTTGTCCATCTTTTTTGGGTAAAAAAACCATACGCAGCTAATAAATAAACAAAACCACAAATGAAATTCGCAAGCACTACAAACAAAACATAATTACCTTCTTTGGCACGAATACCAAAAAGATTGAAGATTACACACGAACTCATAAAAAGAGTCAACAAGGCGAAAACCGCAATAATAACTCCTATTACTTTTGAAACAATTTGATTCATATTTATATATTAAAATATTATTAAACTTAAATAATTCCGTGTAACGATTTCCCCTTTTCTCCCAAAAGATCAACACGTTTTTCAATTTCAGGATCTTTAATTAATAACGGAGCGTGATGTGTTTTTATTCGTGCATCAATGATAAGAGAACCGTTGCATCCCCAATGCTTGTGATGAATAAAACTATTAGTTCCATATATATCATGAGAAGGATTACTTCTTGTAAATGTCGCCCATAAAAAATTATTAAGATTCGTTGATAAAAAACCACTGTCATCACAAACAATAATTAAAGGAAACCCTTCCAATATGATACTATCATAACCTTTTAAATGACTTGTTAAAACAGACAAGTCTTCTTCTGCGTTTTGTTGGTCATAAAATTTTGGCCCTGTAACAGCAATAATACCAGGCAATACGATTCGTGGATTTAAGTATCTATCAGGCAATGAAAAACCACTTATCAATTCTCCAGACAATTTGCGTTTCTTCTCTCCTGCAACAGCAATAACAACTTTGCTTCCTGAGTTCAAATTTGTTCCGCTATAATCAAGCGTGTCAATTGTTGTTCGGGTTTGAAAATGAAGATCTCTTGTCCAGTCGACACGTTCCAGTACATGATTAAAAAAGGCCGGAATTTCATGCGTTGTTAAATCAGGATTGTCCTCTTGAGCAACAATAAATAAATATTTTGCTAAACTTAATTGCCCTGAACCTAAAATATGATTTGCGATTGTTATAATTTCCTGAGGCTTTCTCTCTTTTAAATATGGAGTATAACGTTCGCTTCCTATTGCCAATAGCAAAGGATGAACACCTGCTGCATCAACTGCGTGAATATCTTTTAATCCTGGAATTTCCTTTGGCAATGCATTTCCTGTCAAGTCATGGATCAAGGCACCGAAACTTGTATCTTCTTGTGGTGGTCGACCAACAACAGTAAATGGCCAAATTGCATTGTTGCGATGAAACACTTTATGAACCCGCATAACAGGGAAATTATGTTTCAAACTATAATATCCTAAATGATCACCAAATGGTCCTTCAGGTTTTGTTTCATCAGGATAAATTTCTCCGGTTATTACAAAATCAGCATCTGATGCGATACAAAAATCATCATTATAAGAATAACGAATTCTCCTATTTCCCAAAGCACCTGCAAAAGTTAGTTCGCTCATTCCTTCAGGTAAAGGCATTACACCAGCTAGAGTTAAAGCTGGCGGGCCTCCCACAAAAACACTTACTTTTAATGGTTGCCACTTTGCATTTGATTTAGTTTGATGAACACCAATACCACGATGTAATTGATAATGCAAACCAATTTCTTTGTCTTGAATATATTCATTTCCACCAAGCTGAACACGGTACATTCCAAGATTTGAATTCATGATACCGGGATTATCAACATCTTCGCTATATACTAGAGGAAGTGTAATAAAAGCTCCTCCGTCATTTGGCCAACATTTTATTTGTGGTAATGATGATATAGATGTTTGATTTTGTAATACAGGATTTGAAAAACTTGACCTTTTTGGCAAAGCAGAAAATGCAGTTGATGCTATATTAGCATATTTTAAAGGGTGCTTGACCGCTTCAATCGGATTGTTTTTTAGATCAATAAGTGTTTTAATTTTTTCAATAGTATCTCTGAAAATAAATTTACTACGATCAATTGTCCCATATAAATTTGAAACAGCTTTAAATTTACAACCTTTAATGTTTTCGAACAAGATTGCTGGTCCATTATTTTCATACACACGCAAATGAATGGCAGCCATTTCTAATTCAGGATCAACTTCTTCCTTGATACGAATTAAGTGCCCGTATTTTTCTAAATCATTGATGCAATCTTCTGTGCTTTTATATCCCATAAAGAAATATAGACTTTCGTCTATTCATTTAGTTTTTTTAATGCGCTACTATAAATTTACTTTCTGCTACTAGTATATCTTTTTCTTTGATAGAAATATTATACAACCCACTGCTAAAAGCAGAAGTGTTAACATTGAAAATATTTTGATGTGGATCAAGTACTTTTTTACAAACAATTTTCCCTGAAGTATCTGTAATAATAAGTATCGAATTACTTGACAACTTATGCAAAGAAGCTTCCATGTCAATTACCAAAAGATCTTTTGTAGGATTTGGAAAAACTTTTATTTCAGGAACACGAGTATTATTTGATTGGTCATGAATCCCCATTGTATAGTCCTTCATCGCAAAAGCATACTCACCTAACTTTAATGTATCAATATATATCAAACCATGTTTATCGTTATAATTTGACAGCACATTTTTTGAATAATATGGATAAACGCTCCATTCATCTCCTGCATTTTTTCGATACATCAATACAAGACTATCTTCAGAAGCGTTTATTAAATTATTGTCGAGCCAATAATTTCCCGAAAAAGCGGTTGTTCGCCCATCGTAATTTATAGTTGCTTTTGCTTTAAAAGCGGAAGGCAATATTCCATCTATTTTCCAATAATGATTAGGTGACAATCGATAAGGAATACCAAAAGATTTAAAAGCATCAGGAGTGGCATAATTATGCTCAACTCGAACAAATGCAGAATCTGAAACACTTTGCACATTGATGGTCATCTTAGCATTCATAAAAACATAATTCCCTGTTGCTTTTATTTTTTTGTAATCAGGCGCAACAGCATGGCTGATTTTTTCACCCATGTTTATTGCAACAAAAACAGGATTGAAAGGAACACTAAAATTAAATGAAGCATTTGCACCCGACATAATAAACTTTTGAGTTTGCTCCGTCCAATTTGCTGATTTAAAAGTAACTTCTAATGGCACGTTTGTAAAATAATTAGGAGCATCTGTTAATTTTTGCTTTACAAAAACAGTAACATTATAACTTAGACCAGCCGGAACAACAACAGTTGAATCAATCGAAAAATGGGGCCATCCAGGATTAAACACCCAATCGTTAAAAAAATCTGACATATTCATTCCGCTAGCTACAGTGAGTATATTCATAAAATCAACACTCGACATATCTTTAAATTGATTTTGTGAGAGATAAATTTTTAGCGAATAAAAAAACAAACTATCACCCATGTAGCCACGCATAGTATGTGCAATATCGGCCCCTTTGTTATACACATGATCACCATAAGTAAATTCTTGCGGAATATTTGATAACGTTAAAACGCCTTCCTTGGGAGTATTAAAATGCAAATTATCTTCATGGTTTGTCCGAACTGCATTTAAATAACCGGGATATCCACTCAATGCTTCATTAAAAATAAATTCACAATATCTAGCCCACCCTTCATTTAACCACATATCTTCTGCTGTTCTACATGTGATCAAATCACCAAACCAATGATGTGAAAGTTCATGAGCATAAACATCCTGATAAGTTAGGTTACCAGTTGCCAGAGACTTTGGATAGGTAATATTTGTTGCATGCTCCATAGCGCCCGAACTAAATGGCACCATACAATAACCAACACGATTCCAAACATAAGGTCCAAAACGATTTTCAAAAACAGTTAATGCGGTGTTTAAATTTACAAATGAATTTTTCACATTTGTTGTATCGGTTGAAAGAGCTGCAATTACAATTGGAACAGGACCGTTAATCCCATTAAATGTTTTATTTATTTGTGCATAGGCTGCTACAGAAACGGAAGCCAAATAGGTGGGAATAGATTGATTCAAAATCCATTTGCGAGTTCTGTTTCCAACTCCATCTATCGTATCATTTGCCAAATAACCATTACAATAAGATGTTTTTCCGGCATTGGTTGTAATATTAAACTCATAAGCAGAACGCTCAACAAAATTATCAAAGCAAGGAAACCAAACTCTCCCATATACATGAGGATTTGCAGAAAACCCTACTCCTAAATTATATGCATAACCACTTTGAAAATAAAAACCTCCCCAACCCGAAGGATGATCAATTTGCGGAGTACCATGATAATAAACAGATACAGAAGATGTATCATTGATATTGTAAGCTACAGGCAAATTAACCTGAAGCAAAGTGTCATTATAAGAATAGGCTAGAATTGTATTGTTCTGCTTCACAGAATCAATAATCATAACTAATAGATCCAAATTCAATTTTGCGAAGCCATTGATCTTTGGAGTAAATTTTACAGTTGTGTTTCCACGAATAGTGTTAGTTGTGAAATCTGTAATATTCAGATTAATGGTATATTTCAAAACATCAACAGTATCACTTCGTGAGTTTGAAGCCTGAGTTTGGACTTTTAAATAAGACTTTTCCTGATATTCGTTATTTTTATTTTTCTGGCATGTTTGTGCATCGCCAATAAAAAAATTTATCATAAAAACGACAACAAATATATTCCGATATACAAATTTCATTTTGATTTATTTGAGGCATAAATTTATACAAATCAATGCTAATAACCTAATAGCAATGCAAGTAGAATCAAGACGCTAATAAATTCATTTTATTCTAAACAGGGCCAAAAAGTATCATTTCATTTTATACCTTTATAACAGTAATTATCATCAATATAAATGGATCTAATTTTCACGATAATGAGATTAAAACTAATCCTTTTCATCATGCTATCTCTTGGAATAAATAGTGGGATGTTCGCTCAAAGTGGCATTACGCAGGTAAATAGTTTTGGAACCAATCCTGGCAATTTAAATATGTATACTCATATACCTAATGGTATAAGTTCCGCAGCACCCTTGGTGATTGCAATGCATGGTTGTACACAAAATGCTAGTACATACGCAATACAAAGCGGCTGGAATAAATTAGCAGACCGTCATAAATTTTATGTAGTATATCCAGAGCAATTGAGCGCAAACAACAGTAGTTTATGCTTTAATTGGTTTGACACTATGGATGTAAATAAAAACCAAGGCGAAGCATTATCTGTGAAACAAATGGTTGATTATATGACTTCACACTATGCTATTGATGCTTCAAAAATAATGGTAACAGGATTGTCGGCAGGTGGCGCAATGACAGTTGTAATGCTTGCTACTTATCCGCAAACTTTCAACAAAGGTGCTGTAATGGCAGGTTTACCTTATAAAGCAGCCACATCTAGTTTCGCATCTATTTCCGCAATGAACGGAAGCATTATAAAATCAGCACAACAATGGGGTGATTTAGTGAGAATGCAAAATCCGGGATATACAAACCCTTATCCACATTTAGCAATTTTCCACGGCACACTGGATTATACTGTTAACATCAATAATGCAACAGAACTAATTAAACAATGGACTAATTTGAATAATGCAGATCAAACCGCAGATTCGACAATTAATTCATTTCAAGGCAATGCTGCAATTGTAAAAACAGTTTATAATGACAATTTGAATAATCCAGTTGTATATTATTATAAAATCACCGGTATGGGGCACGCTATTGCAGTAGACACAGGATCTTGCCCAAGAAAAGGTGGCGCTACTGGGACATATGCCACTAAAGAAAACAACTTTCATTCAACTTATTGGGCGGCAGATTTTTTTGGTATTCTAACAAACCCCTACTCTATTAATGGCGCCATTTCATTATCCGCAAATTCAAGCAATATAGTTTATATCATTCCTAATGTTGCAGGCTCTTCTTTTGTCTGGACGGTTCCGGATGGAGCCATAATTGTTAGTGGACAAGGGACAAACACCATTACTGTTAATTTCGGGACTACAAGTGGAAACATTACTGTTACCGAAACAACAACAGGAAATTGTGTAAATGATATTGCCAAATTATTTGTTACCATCACTACACAAACATCAATCAAATCGAACACGTCAAAGGATTCAAACATTTACTTTTCAAAAAACGACAATAGTATTATAACAAACGGGATTGATTTAAAAGAATTAAAAACATTAAAAATTTACTCCGTTAATGGACAGGAAATTAATCAGAATTACTCGGTACAAGGGAATAAAATAATTTTGTCCTTTACTTTAAAAACTGGTTTTTATATTATCACGTTGAGCAATTCCGAAGAAGTATATAGTGCTAAATTTATTGTCTTGTAGTTTATTCTAAAATATATCCAATTACTTTAAGCACGATTAATTAATTCTTTTAGCTAAATTCTCAATATAGAGATTGCAGAAGATTTTCTACGTATCATGTATTCTTTTAAACATCTGGCAATTCCTTTCTGACCATTCCTGCATACCCTTGTAAAAGGCCTTGATTATTAAGCAAAATCATACGTGATTGTTCAGGCAATAATATGTGAGTTTGCTTTTTCGTAATTTTTCACCGTAATTGCAGTTTATTTCAGAATCAAATTAAAATTATTAAGTATTTTTCATTTCAAACTTTTTATCCAATGATAAAACATATAGCGTTTGCTTGTTTACTTTTTGCAATAAACATTTCGTTTGCACAAGAATTAACCGCAACACAAAAGCTACCTAATTCAGCTGACCCTAATTCTGAATTTACTGTTGAAATCACCATTAACAGAGGGCAAATAAATGGTTTTATGAAATTTTTTCAACCGCTCCCCGAAGGATTTACAGCATCTGATATAGATAGTAAAGGAGGAAGCTTTACTTTTGCCGAAAACGGAGCAAAGATAGTCTGGATAGCTCCTCCAGGTGAATTAATTTACACTATTAGCTATAAAGTAAAAGTTCCTGCAACAGCAAATGGGGCAAAAACATTCGGTGGAAAATTATCGTATATCTCTAATAATGAACGGAAAGCATTTGATTTTGAAAACAAAACAATTACAATAGGGGGCAACACTTCAATTGCAAAAACAGAAACACCAAAAACAAATACTGTCACTCAACCTGTTGTAACAAAAACAGAAGCGCCTAAAACAAATTCATCAACCCAACCTGCAGTTAATACAAAAACGGAAGAAGCTAAACCGATTACTCCTGCTCAACCTGCCGTGGTAACAAAAACAGAAACTCCAAAAACTACTTCTACTAATCAACCAACAGAAACAAAAAAAGAAACAACAACAAAGTCTCCTGCAATTCCGCTTAGTTCCAAAACTCCGGTAACTGCAATTCCTTCATCACCAGGAAAATCATTTCGTGTACAAATTGGTGCCTATAACTTAAAACCGAAAATCACTGGCGTTCCGGAACACACTACTGTTGTTCTTGACAATGGGATGACAAAACATTTTAGTGGTAATTTTTCATCATATGAAGAAGCTGTAAAACGTAAAAAGGAAATGGTTGACAAAGGCTTTGATGGGGCATTTATTGTTTCTTTCGAAAATGGGAAAATCATAAAATAATTTAGCTTACAATTTCCTAATAATAG
>CAIXIP010000173.1 GCA_903919535.1 uncultured Bacteroidota bacterium
AGGAAAAAGGATGCTTTGGGTTCTGTTTTTTCCTTGTATAAATTGCATGCACAAAAATAAAAAAAACAAAAATTCTGTTTTTTATTTCAATGAAAAGTATTCAACAAATTAGTGTGAGTTTTTAGACAGTTTGACGGTTCGGGGCTTTGCGATGTGCTGGATTTACTTGCACAAAACTGTCTTACCCGATAAACTTTATTAAATGTACTGAACTTAATTGCAAATTAAAAATATAAATTTCTACCGCTGAAAAATTAATTTGCATCTTGCACGATCTACAGCATATTCGCAAAACCCCTGTTATAACCAGTAGGATTTTATTCATTTTCGGTTTTTACTTCAATGCGTCATTCTTTATTTTTATTCCGTAAGCAGTTAGTTCTGTGTCCACAGTTTTGAATTCTGCGGAATTATTGTCTACAAGTTTCCCTTCTGGATTGATCCATGCGATTAAGTGTCCGTTGTCTAGGTATTGTTTTTCATTTTTTACAACCTTTTTAGTTTTGCTGTCAAGCCAAATAGTCTCTGCGTAAACTAAAGCACCATTTACATAATACCATTCAACATTCTTTTCTAAGTTCTGCTCAATTTGTCTAGCAGTGATTAATTGCAATTCTTTGCCTTTTAGAAAAACAAACCTATAGCCTTCAGTTGTTTTAACCTTTTCAATTTTCTGAAAAGTGCTTATTTTACTTTTAATGTCGGTGATTGTTTTGTCAATGTCTAGCATTGATTGTTTTTCTGTCTGAGCGTAAACAGAAAAAGTCAACGTAATGCAAGTTAGAAAAGTAATCATTGTTTTCATTTTGATAGTTTTTTGGTTATGTCTTTATAACGGAGAATTTCTATTTGGATACAAATAATTTTCTTTGTCGTCCTGTCGTCCGCCCCTATTGGTTATAACTAGTATATACACGATACATACTTTCGCTTAGCCAACCATTTTGGGGTAGATTGGCGAAGGTTTGTTTCGTTTATTTTTCAAAGTTAGTTTAATATGAATACCGCAGAAGAAATTATCTTTTGAATGCTTTTTAGCACATTAGTGTATTTCTTAATAAGCAAAAATAGCTAAATCTTATGTTATTTTTGCTTGTCAATACCGAAGAGGTGAGGGTTTGCAACTCAAGAATTTGTTACTCTACCGTTACCGATTTAGCTAAATTTCTTGGTTGATCAACATTACAGCCACGCATCACAGCAATGTGGTATGATAATAATTGTAATGGAACAACAGAAACCAATGGAACTAATATTTCATCTGTCTCCGGTATTTCAATGGTATAATCTGCCATTTCTTTTACTTGAGTGTCGCCTTCGGTTACAATAGCTATTATCTTTCCTTTGCGAGCTTTTACTTCTTGAATGTTGCTTACTACTTTTTCGTATGATGTGCCCTTTGTTGCAATAACAAATACCGGCATCTCTTCATCTATCAAAGCAATTGGACCGTGTTTCATTTCTGCTGCCGGATAACCTTCAGCATGTATATATGATATTTCTTTTAGTTTCAACGCACCTTCTAATGCAACAGGGAATGAGTATCCACGTCCAAGGTATAATGCATTACTTACATTTTTATAAATATCAGCAATGAATTTAATTTTATCATTTTTCAATAATACACGTTCAATTTTTGCAGGAATTGCTTCCAACTCACTTATCAATTGATGAAAACGTGATGATGATATAGTTCCTTTACGATATGCAACTCTCAGTGCCATTAAAGTAAGCACTGTTACTTGTGCAGTAAATGCTTTTGTTGATGCAACACCAATTTCGGGTCCTGCATGTGTATATGAGCCTGCATGTGTTGCGCGTGCAATTGATGATCCAACCACGTTACAAACTCCAATAATGGTTGCTCCTTTTGATTTTGCTAATTCTATAGCAGCTAATGTATCAGCCGTTTCACCTGATTGTGAAATAGCAATTACAACATCATCTTCATAAACAATTGGATTGCGGTAACGGAACTCAGAAGCGTATTCCACCTCAACAGGGATGCGTGCCAAATCTTCAAATAAATATTCAGCAACCAATCCTGCATGCCATGATGTACCACATGCAATAATGATGATGCGTTTTGCATTAATAAATTTTTGTTCGTATTCAGTGATTCCGCCCAAATTGACAACACCTTTTTCTGAACTCAATCTTCCGCGCATACTATCTTTAATAGAGCGAGGTTGTTCGTATATTTCTTTTAGCATGAAATGGTCGTAGCCGCCTTTTTCCAATGCTTCCAGTTTCAATTCTAACTCCTGAACATAAGGTGTTTTAACTTTGTTCTTAATGGTTTTTATTTTAAGCTCTTTGCCTCTCTCAATAAAGGCAATCTCTTCATCTTCTAAATAAACAACATTTTTTGTGTATTCAACAATTGGTGTAGCATCAGAGGCAATATAAAATTCATCTTCACCAATGCCAATTACCATTGGACTTCCTTTTTTTGCAGCAAATAATTCATTCGGATTTTCTTTCGAAAGAATAACAATTGCATATGCTCCAACTACTTGATTAAGCGCAATACGAACTGCTTCGCCTAAGCGAACGTTCTCTTTTTGTTGAACATCTTCAATAAGGTGGATCAATACTTCGGTATCAGTATCACTTAAAAAAACATGACCACGTTTTTTTAATTCCTCTTTTAATGGTCCATAATTTTCAATGATACCATTGTGTATCATCACCATATTTTTTGATGCCGAATAATGCGGATGCGCATTTACATCATTTGGTACTCCGTGAGTAGCCCAACGTGTATGCCCAATTCCAATGGTTCCGTTTTTATTTTGTTCGCCAATAAAATTGTGTAGATCTGCTACTTTGCCTTTACACTTATATACATTTAAATCGTTGCCATCGATTAATGCAACTCCAGCGCTGTCGTAGCCTCTGTATTCAAGTCGTTGTAATCCCTTAATTAAAAAAGGATAGGCTTGTTTATTTCCAATATAAGCAACTATTCCACACATATTAATGTAGTTTTGTGTATGATATATTTAGTTTCATTTGATAGGGGCTGCTGCTGGCGCCACCACCAATAATTACTCTGTTTGCAGATGTTGCAGCGGTAATATGGGGCACTGTAATATATATTCCATTATTCTTTCTTGTACCATCCAAAACTTGCTGGATATAACGCGAAATAATAAAATGATATTCGTGAGTTTTGGTATTATAAGTTCCATCAAAATAACCCGGTCTTTCAACATAATCAGGAATAAGATTGCTTGAGCCATCATCATTAACTCCGAAAATTATCAGTGATATTGGGGCAGCAAATGTATCAAGTTGATATGTTGCTAATGAAGTATCTACTTTTACTACTAATTCAGCTTTGTTGATTGCTACAGGTCCGTTTTTTACCCAATCCATCAATGTTGGCATTTCCACTTTTGTTTTTAATCCAGCAATCGATTGAATAAATACAGTGCTGTTTTGTACTGGCGCACTAGAACTTAATTGTGAAGCAAGATCAGGGTTTGTAACGATAGTGTAGTCATGTGAAAATTTCAAGTTACGTGCAACACTCCCTAAACTAAAGGCATAATTTGTCCAGCAAGTTGAATCAACCTGAACAGGTTTGATTGATGTGATTATGGTTTTTCTTGTGTAATGATAATAGATTGTCATTGCAGAAGATCCCATTTGAAAACGCATGATATTTCCTTCAGTACTGGCTAAGCCTGTTGTGTGTTCTGTGGTAATATAAAATCCTTTTATGAAATTTTGGAAAGTAGCATTATCAACTAAATTTCCAGTGCTTTGATTGTTTAATATATTTTGTCCAAACACATCGTTTAGCTTTATTCGGAGTTGTGGTTTAGATTTTACACCTGCAACCATAACGCTATCAGTAGGGCGTGGAGTGAATTGATGAGAATTAGCTAAGTCAACTCCTGTATTTAGTGTTGTGTTATCCGAATAATATGAATTACCAGTTGATATTGAATTTACTAATTGATATATATTAACTGTTTGAACGCTTCTTAGTTTTTTACCGTAACACTGTGCATCATAAATAAGCGATAAAACAACTGAATCGCAAATTGGAGATGTCCCAAATGAGGTAGCTGAAATACTGCTAGGTAATTTTAGTTGCGTGTATATTGATGAAGTAGCTTCTCCAAAAATAGGGTCGATGTATTTACCAAGTAATCCATAGCCAGCTAAAAGTTGGTTTTGATCAGTACGTAATGAATCCTCTTTTACTGTTTTAGTAATTAATTGGGTAGTATCAATATAATTAACAAATAGCAGATCTGTTGAAGGTTGAACATCTAAGCCAACTTCACTTGCTTTGTTACAGGATGTTTGTATGATTGAAATACCAACGAATAGTATTAAAAAAAATTTTGCAGGCTTATCGGCCCGCAAAATTTGAGTTACTCTTTTTGTTATAGACATAAAAATAAATTAATCAACCAATTCTGCTACTTCATCAAGTACAGTATCGTAAAATTCTGAATATGCATTAATATAATCGTCACCAGTTTGGAATTCCAATACAGGTTTGCCGGATTTTTTGATGTGTTTTTCAAGGTCAGAATTAATTTTCGGACTTCCTTTGATTACACCATCACATAAATCAATAGCTAACTTACTTACATTAACGAAAGTAGGGTTTTTAAATAATTCAACATCGGATTTTTCAATTCCTTCGTGAATTACTTTTTTAGCAAAATCTTTATGAAGCGGTTTTGGAAATTCTTCATCGTAAACCGAATACACAATTTTTGTTTCAGCAAACAATGGGTTATCAGCAAATGATTTTTTTAGATATAAAGCTGTTAAGCTTGTCATCCAACCATGAAGGTGAACAATATCAGGTGACCAACCAAGTTTTTTAACTGTTTCGATCACACCACGACAAAAGAAAATAGCGCGTTCATCGTTATCGGCAAATTGTTCGCCTTTTTTGTCGGTTAAAATATGCTTACGCTCAAAATACTCTTGATTATCAATAAAATATACCTGCATGCGTGCTGCTTGAATGGAAGCAACTTTAATGATCAAAGGATGGTCGCTATTATCAATAATGATGTTCATTCCGGATAATCGAATAACCTCGTGTAATTGGTTGCGTCTTTCGTTAATACAACCATATTTTGGCATAAAAGTTCGAATTTCTTTCCCACGTTCCTGAATTCCTTGCGGTAATTGGCGACTAATCATACTCATTGGCGTTTCATCTAAATAAGGGGTAACTTCTTGTGAAACAAACAGAACTCTAGCTTTCTTCTTCATGTATCTGAATTAAGGTTAGATTGTTAAAAGGATTACAAAAGTAATGAAAAATTTTCGAATTTTCAAAGTATTAATATTAGATTTGTTCGCTTTTGACGGAAAAAGAACGCTGTTAATGTCGTTTTTATTACTTTTTTAACAATTATTAAGAGGTATGATTATAATTAATTCTATCCAGCAGCTAAAAGACCAGCTAATCTCCTTTCGGAAGCAAAAAAAAATCATTGGTTTTGTTCCTACAATGGGCGCCTTGCATCAAGGCCACATTTCTTTAATAGAACATGCTATGAAAGAGTGCAACCTTGTAGTATGCAGTATTTTCGTAAATCCAACGCAGTTTAATGATTTGACTGATCTGGATAAATACCCCAGGACAATTGAAAAAGACGCCCAAATGCTTCAAAAAATAGGTTGTGATATACTTTTTGCACCAGAGGTCACTGAAATATACTCCCAAAAGGAATTGGACCTAAAACAAAAAAAAGGTGAAGATAACAGTTGGATGGGAGGCAAGCATGTTGATTTTGGAATGTTGGATAAAGTGATGGAAGGAGCTCAACGTCCGGGCCATTTTAATGGTGTTGCACAAGTAGTAAGCAAATTATTTAGAATTGTGGAGCCACAGAAAGCCTATTTTGGACAAAAGGATTTTCAGCAATTGGCAATTATAAGAAGTATGGTAAAACAACTTGATATTTCTGTTGAAATTATTGCTTGTCCAATTATTCGTGAAGAAAATGGATTGGCAATGAGCTCACGAAATGAAAGGTTAACAAAAGAAGAACGAAAAAAAGCAGGGTTAATCTATCAAACACTTTCCGAAGTCAAGAAATTGAAAGACAATAGATCTATTGCAGAATTAAAAGCATTTGTTGAGTTTCAAATAAATAATGAACCTATAATGAATTTAGAATATTTTGAAATAGCAGATGTTAACACACTTCAATCCTTATCCAATATTAAGGATGCTGAAAATGCGATAGCTTGTATTGCATTAAAAATAGGTGAAGTCAGATTGATCGACAATATTCTTCTTTAGTATTTTAAAAAATAAAAAATCTGCAGAGATATTTCTTTGCAGATTTTTTTATGAAATAATAATAAGGAATTGATCTTTTTATGGTCTGTAAGCGTAGTAATTCCAAATCACAGATAGCATAAAAATGATAAGTAATACTAAAATTACTTTTCGTGTTAAAGCATTTTCTTTGTGAATCTCTTCAACTGTTCTCTTTTTATTTAAGTTTTTTGTAATCAATGAAATTCGAACTAATAATCCTATTGATATAATTATTAGAATCAGAGAGATATAGGCTAAAAAAACTGTCATAGTGTTTGGTATTACTTGTTAAAAATAGTTCGATAAATACTTTAAAATTAAAAATGGTGATGAACGCTTTCATCCAAATAAGGATGGCTTTTTATCATCAATGGAGCTTTAGTTAATGCTCTGTGAATCACAAATAAAAGCAATCCAAGGAAACCTAATGCGGTTCCTATTTCTATCCAGCTTAAGTGCCAATTACCATGCACAGTTCCAGGCATAACCATCATAAACACATCTAACCAATGGCCTATAAAAATGATACATCCAACAGTAGTTAAGAAATAGTAATTTCTTTTTGCATCACGGCTCATTAACAAAATCATTGGGAATAAGAAGTTCATGAAGAACACAGTCCACATTAATGCCATATAACCGTAGTTATGTAAACGATCTTGGAAATAAATAATTTCTTCAGGGATATTTGTATACCAGATCAACATGAACTGACAGAAATATAAATAGCTCCATAAGAAACTTACAGCAAATACCCATTTACCTAAATCGTGTATATGGCTATCGTTTACTTCAGGTAAATAACCTTTGCGTTTTAAAAACAATACAAATAGAATGATAGTTACCATTGCTGATATCCACATACCTGCAAATGCATACCAACCGTACATTGTACTAAACCAATGAACATCTAATGACATCATCCAATCCCAAGCAGATGTTGAGGAGGTAACCGCGAAGAAAACAAGGAACATAGCTCCTTTACCCATGTTTTTAAAGTGGATTGAAGTACCATTTTGAAGATCTTCTTCAATAGAGCGTTTACGGAATCCATATTGAAACCATGACCAAATACTTAAATACAAACATGTTCTCAACCAAAAGAACCAAGTTGCAAAGTATGCATGTTTGTTTACAATACCTTCGTCAAATTTTGGAGAGTTTGGATTAAGAGTTTCTGCATCCATCCATTGGTATAAGCTGTGTAAATGAAGTTGACCAGCAAGAAGCAATAAAAACATAATAATTGCGCCAACAGGTAAATAACAAGATACAGCTTCATAAACTCTTTTTACTGCAACCGACCAAGCAACTTCAGCAACATATTGCAATGCCATGAAAAAAGTCGCTAACAGTCCTATTCCCATAAAAAAATAGCTATTAACTAAGAGGTTTGCCCAAACGCGTGTATGATGATAATCTTCAGCATTTACTCCTTCTGGTGCAGTATCGGCAAAAAAACCGGCAATTATAGTGATTAAACCTATCGCCATTAAACCAAACGTAATGTTTTTGGTTTTATTTGTAAACGTATAGTTTAAGTTAGTCATATCTATTAATGTATTGTTGAATTATTATTTATCAGTGCTAGCTTTTATTTCCCTTGTAATTTATGAACGTACAAAATCAGTTTCCATCTTTCCGCCACTGTTAATTGTGATGCATGTGAACCCATAAGATTTTTTCCGTAAGTTAATGTGTGAAACATTTTGCCTTCTGGTAAAGCCATTAACACAGGTCCTGTATATGAAGGTGGAGCACCTGGTAATTTTAAAGCAACCGGGCCATCGCCTTGTCCTGTTGCACCATGACAATGAACACAGAATTTGCCAAATAATACTTCACCTTGCATTATGTTAGCTTCTGTTTTTTCAATTGGGTTATGTAAAAATCTTCCAGCTTGTCCGTATCCTGTTGTGTCATTTGTGTATGGATAGGGCATAAAGCCTCGGGCAATTGTTCCGGCAACAGGCAGTCTGTTAGCTTGTAATGTATCATTAGTTTGTTTGCCATCAACTATTTTTTGATAGGACATGTTGCTTTCCAATGAAGGTGAGCGATACATATCTGGCATGTACTCTACTCCCGGGCTATTCGGATTTTTTTTGCTACATGATGTAAATCCGATTGCTACGCAACCGAAAAGAGCCATCAAGGAAACAATTTGTATTACTTTTCTGTTCATATTTAGTACGTTATTCTTTTACAAATTCTTTTTAAACTCTTATTTGTAATGCACTTCTGAAGCACCACCGTTTTTCAAAATAGATTCAATATTGCTTTTTGATCCTTCTTCAGTTTCTATTACCATCATGAATTTATCATCTGTAGTGCGTGGATCAGGATTTTTTGCCTTTGCACCAGGAATTAACCAACTTCTTAAAAAGAAAGTTATTGCCATTCCATGGGCGGCACACAATACAGTTGATTCAAATGAAATAGGAATAAATGCCGGCACATTCATGTAATATGCAAAACTTGGTTTACCACCAATATTTGTTGGCCAATCATGTACCATCATATACCACATCATTAATGTAGCTAATGATGTTCCTGTGATTCCGTAAAGGAAAGCACAAATTGCTAAACGTGTTCTAGGAACTCCAATCACTCCGTCAATGCCATGTATTGGAAAAGGAGAGAACACATCTTTGATGTTAAAGCCTTGAGAACGCAATTGTTTTGCGCTTTCTAATAATGGCTCTTCATCGTCATAAATTGCATGAATTACTACTTTGCTCATATCTTTCAAATCTTGTTATACTTAATAATTTTCATTCATCAATAGCAAATTAATGCGCATGATGTTTTGCTTTCTCTTTATATTCTTGTCCTGATGATTTCACAATTGTTTTTAATTCAGATTGTGCAATTACTGGGAAGTAACGTGTAAATAATAAGAAGAATGTAAAGAACATTCCGATAGTTCCGGTAAAAATTCCGATGTCTACAAATGTTGGATGATACATGTTCCATGTTGAAGGAAGGAATGTACGGCATAGTGTAGGAACGATAATTACAAAACGCTCGAACCACATACCAATATTAACAACAATAGATAAAATGAATGTGAACATTAAGCTGGTACGTAATTTTTTGAACCAGAATAATTGTGGAGAAATAACATTACAAGTCATCATGGCTGCATAAGCCCACCAGTATGGTCCTGTAGCACGATTCAAGAATGCATATTGTTCGTATTCCACACCTGAATACCAAGAGATAAATAATTCTGTTAAGTAAGCAACACCTACAATTGAACCAGTAACAATGATAATGATGTTCATGTATTCAACATGTTTTTTGGTGATATAGTTTTCCAAATGGTATATTTTCCTAACAATCAATAACAAGGTTAATACCATCGCAAATCCTGAGAATACCGCCCCAGCAACGAAATAAGGAGGGAAGATAGTTGTATGCCAACCTGGGACTACTGATGTAGCAAAGTCCATGGATACAATCGAGTGAACCGAAAATACAAGTGGTGTAGATAAACCTGCTAATACTAATGATACTTCTTCAAAACGACTCCAGTGACGAGCACTTCCACCCCAACCAAAACTTAAAATACCATACATCTTTTTTGCAAATGGTTTAACTGCTCTATCACGTATCATAGCGAAATCGGGAATTAATCCAGTATACCAGAATACTAATGATACAGAGAAATAAGTAGAAACCGCGAAAACGTCCCATAACAATGGCGAGTTAAAGTTCACCCATAATGATCCAAATTGATTTGGCAATGGGAATAACCAATAGTCTAACCAAGGGCGACCAGTATGAAGGGTAACAAAAATAGCTGCACACATTACGGCAAAAATTGTCATCGCTTCAGCAGAACGGTTAATAGCCATTCTCCATTTTTGACGGAAAAGTAATAGCACGGCAGAAATAAGTGTTCCAGCATGTCCGATACCGATCCACCATACGAAGTTGGTAATATCCCAAGCCCAGTCAACACCATTGTTTGACCCCCAAACTCCAATACCTGTACCAATTGTATACGCTAAACATCCTATTCCCCAAGAAAAACAAATAACTGCAATGGTCAATAATATATACCATAGCTTACTAGCTTTTCCTTCAATTGGTCGTACAATATCTTCAGTAATTTGATGATATGATTTTTTACCAAGAATTAAGGGTTCTCTAATTTCTGATTCGTGCTGCATATTTTAATCTTAAAAAATTATAAATTTTAAACTCTTTTAATATCTTTTGTTTATGCTTCTGCTTTTTCAGCTTTACCTTCCGGCTTTTTTACTTCTTCTGTTGGCTCACAATTTCTAACTTTAGTTAAGTAAGATACTGTAGGTTTGATGCCAAGTTCTTCCAAAATAAAGTAGTTACGCTCATCACCTTTTCTCAATTTTGCAATTGCACTTTCATCATCATTTAAATCGCCAAATACAATTGCATTTGTAGGGCAAGATTGAGCACAAGCCAATCGGATATCACCATCTTGTAATTTACGTTCAGCTTTTTTAGCTTCCAATTTACCAGCTTGGATACGTTGAACACACATAGAGCATTTTTCCATAACACCACGTGAACGAACAACAACATCAGGGTTTAATACCATACGACCTAAATCGTCTTGAGTTGGGTTAAATGAGAAATCTGAATTCTCATTATAGTTATACCAATTGAAACGTCTTACTTTGAAAGGACAGTTGTTTGCACAGTAACGAGTTCCAACGCAACGGTTATAAGCCATTGCATTTAATCCGTCAGAAGTATGATTAGTAGCTAATACAGGACAAACAGTTTCGCAAGGTGCATGGTTGCAATGCTGACACATGATTGGTTGGAAAACAACTTTCGGGTTTTTAGCTTCTGGATTTTCCATATCCAAATACATATCGATAGAACCAATTTTTTCTTCTTTCGCCTTTTCAACTGCTTCTTTGATTTCTTTAGGCCATTCAGTTGAATAATAACGGTCGATACGTAGCCAGTGCATTTCTCTTGTTCTGATCACTTGATCTTTACCAACAACTGCAACGTTATTTTCGGCTGTACAACTAACAACACATGAACCACATCCGATACATGAATTTAAGTCGATGGTCATTCCCCATCTGTGACCTAATTTTTCATGCTCATTCCACAAGTCAACGGTAGCTGGATTAATAGGTCCTGCATGAGTGTTCATCATTTCAGGATGATTTCCTGATTTGGGGTCTTTAATATATTCTGCTAAAACAGTTTCTTTTACAATTTCACGTCCCATCATGGTGTGGTGAATTTGCGTTCCAGCTATTTCTGTAGTTGCATTTGCGCTATCAATTTTTACATCAAATGCAGAATACAACATTGTTCCATTTGCAATTTGAATAAATGGATATGCATTTTTTCCTACAACACTTCCGGTTTTTTCACTTAATGAACCAGCCTTATCACGACCATAACCTAGTGCAATACCAATTGTGCCAAGTGCTTGACCTGGTTGAGGAATAACAGGTAATGTAATAGTTGTTCCGTTTGCAGTAATGTTAATTAATGATGCCTCTCTGTCTTGGCGCTCCATTAATAGGAAGTTTTTTGCTTTCATGTCAATTGGTGACATGGTAACATAATTGTCCCAGGTAATTTTCGAAATAGGGTCAGGTAATTCTTGTAACCAAGGGTTATTTGCTTGATTTCCATTTCCTATCGCCACTTTCTCATATAATGCTAACTCAATTTCGCCAGCTTTTATTGAATTAATTTTTTGTGCAACTTCACTTAAATTAATTTTTTCGATAACGTTTATTAAACCAGAAGTTGTTTCTGTTTTTTCTTCTTTACCGCTTTTTCCTTTTTTAACAATAATAGGAGCAATAGTTTTTGTGCTATCAGCAATAACTTTACCTGCTAATTCTTCTCCGCCTTTACCAACTTCAATTGCACCATCGTGTAATGAATTATTCCAAAATTCAGGAAATGACATGTATTTGCCTTGCATTGGGAATACACGTTCTGACCAAACTTTTTGAATATATGAATGGTAATTTGAAGTGTTTCCTGTCCAGGTTAATAATGTTTCTTGAGCTTGACGTGTGCCTGATTTTGGTTCTGCAAAAAGAGGAGATATGGTAGGTTGAGCTAAGCTGTAATGTGCTTTTTTAGGGTTGAAATCGTTCCATGATTCAAGATAATTGTGATCAGGACAAATATAAGTAGCTAATGATGCTGTTTCATCAGCTCTGTCAGCAAGGGAAATACGGAATCCAACTTTGTTATAAGCTTCAGCAAATTTTAAAGAAGCAGGAGCAGTATAAACGGGGTTTGTATTGTATGTGATGATAGCATCTACTTTGCCGGCAGCCATTTCTGCAACCAGATCAGTAAATTCGGTATCATTTCCTTGGTGTAAATAAGATGGAGTTTCGATATCAATCGTTTTTCCATAATTGCCAAGTAGGTTGTTGATACCATTAATCACCAATTGAACATTTACATCATTTGAGCCAGAAACAACTAAAGATTTACCTTTGTTGTCTGCTAATTCTTTTGCTGCTAATTCAATAAGTGCAGTAGCTTCCTTGCTTAATTCAGCTGAAGTTAAAGATGCCCCACCAACAATTTTAGCTATAGCATTATATAAATTGATTGCAACTTTTCCGTGTTCAGAAACTTTAACGGGTTCGCGGTAATCAGCATTTGCTCCAGTTAATGATAGATTAGACTCAAATTGAAAATGTTTTGACATTTTCGGATTCTCTTTGCTAACTCTACGAGTTTTTGCATATTGCTTAGCATACTCAATTGGCGATAACCAGTTGATAAGAAAATCTGCCGCAATACTTACAATTACTTCTGCTTTATCAAAATTATAAGATGGAATAAAAGCTTGTCCAAAAGACAGGTCATTTGCTTTTGCAATTCCTGAATAAGAAACTGCATCATAAGATACATGTTTTGTTGTTGGATATTTTGAAATAAAATCAGCAATTACCGATTTAGTTGCAGGACTGATGATAGTTGATGATAAAATACGAATTGCACCACCTTTAGCAGCAATACTACCTAGTTTTCCGGTAACATTCATATCTGCATTTCCCCAAGAAGTTGGTTTGCCATTTTCCTGCGGACCAGTTAAGCGGGAAGAATCATATAATGAAAGAACAGATGCTTGAATACGAGCGTTTGTTCCTCCCATTGAAACTTTTGACAATTCATTTCCTTCAATCTTGATAGGACGACCTTCACGCGTTTTTACAATTATAGAAGCATAATCGTATCCATCATAATAAGTCGAAGCGTACCAGTTCGCAACCCCAGGAGTTACTTCTTCTGGTTTAATTACATAAGGAATAGCTTTGTTAACAGGAGTTTCACAAGCAGCCAACGAAGCAGCTGTAACACTGAACCCTAAAAACTTTAAAAAATCTCTACGGTTGGTTCCATTTTCTCCAAATAAACTTCCGTTGCTTAAGAAATTTTCTACAGGCAGTTCTTCTGAAAACTCATCTTGGGCTTTTTTAATAAACTCAGGACTATTATTTAACTCTTCTAATCCTTTCCAGTATTTTTTTGTTGCCATAATGTATATAAATTCTAATATCTAATTTTTTAAATTCTAATCAATAAACTCTATTTCCTTAGAGAATTTTGAGTTTAGGATTTCCTTTGTATTAATAGTGACATTTTGCACATTCAATACCACCCATTTTATCAACGGTGATTGGCTGGCCTTTAAATTTCTCGGCTAATTTTTTATGTAAACTTTCATAATATGGGTTGTCTTTCATTCCCGGAACTTCTGTTTGTTTGTGGCAATTAATACACCAAGCCATTGTTAAAGGTTGCATTTGTTTTGCAACAGTCATTGTTTTTAAATCACCATGACAGTTTGCGCAAGCTTGTTTTCCAACAACAACATGTTGCTGATGACTAAAGAATACGAAATCAGCTAAAACATGAACCTTTACCCATTGAATAGGTTTTTGTGGTTTGTTGTATTCGCCTTTAGCAGGATCCCAACCAGCAGCATCGTATATTTTAGCAATTTCTGCTGTTCCGGTAACAGGCCCTTTTGAAATTCCTTTGTGGCAATTCATACAAACATTTACAGAAGGAATGCCCGCTGTTTTACTTTTTTCTGCTCCAGAGTGGCAGTAAACACAATTAATTGCGTTTGCACCAGCATGAATTTTATGAGAAAATGCGATTGGTTGTGCAGGCTGGTAGCCAGTATAAATTCCGATACTTTTTAGAGAATCCCAACCAGCTTGTAATAGTCCTAATAGAATAAATATTGTAAATAATGCAACTGTGCGTTTGTGGCCGCTCATCCAGTTTTTAAAGTCCTGCCAAGCACTGTATCTTGTTTCAGTACCTACCCCTTCATTTTTGTTTTGTAAATTTTTAAGTGAATGACGTAGTCTTCTTAAAATTGCAATTACGATAATCAAAACTGCAACTATGCCAAATATAATAGCGAGAGGATTTATAGGTTGTTTTTTAGTTTCTGTTACAGGCTTTACAGGAGCAACAACAACTTCAATAGGAGGGTTTTTAACATAAGCGATGATGGCTTTTATTTCCTCATCTTTAAACTGAGGGAATTGCAACATTTGAACATTTCCATTTTCAGCAAAGATCTTTTTTCCATACTCGTCTCCGCTAGCAATTACTTCAGCACTGTTTCTGATCCATTTCATCATCCAAGCTTCACTTGGCACACGTTTGGTAACGCCTTCAAGTCCAGGGCCTACAATTTTATTAGTGCCTGTGCTGTGACAAACGGCACAGTTTTGTTTAAATAGTTTTTCACCATCTTGTGCAGCAGAACTAAAGCTGAAAGAAAAAGTTAAAAAGAGAAAAAATAAAACTGCAACAAAACGGTTCTGTGGCTTATTGTGTATTGTGTCCATATAAATATTTACTATGTTTTATACCTTAATATCAAAAAATAAATGATTTCTATCATTTTTTTATCGAGCCGCAAATTTAAAAGAAACATCAATTTACAATTCAAAACTTTCATGATATTTTTAAAATTTGTATAATTTATATTGATTCTAAATAAGAAAAAGATAT
>CAIXIP010000174.1 GCA_903919535.1 uncultured Bacteroidota bacterium
CTTGCAACGTTTCTGAGCTTGAATGTCCTTTATGAAGAAGAAGAGAAAGATGAATCAAAAACATTGCGTGTTTCAAAATTTGATATTCCGAACTATAAAGAATGTCCGGAAGAATTTATACTAAAATTAAAAGAACTACGATATAGTGAACGAACAATATTGGTATACTCGAGTTCATTTGAAGAGTTTGTAAATTATTATAATACAACACCTCTGGAAGCAATAGATGAATCAATGATTACAGATTATCTGAGGTATTTGGTAATCGAAAGAAAAATATCATCATCCTACCAAAATCAAGCGATTAATGCTATTAAGTTTTATTATGAGCGTGTATTAGGCGGTCCTCAAAAGGTTTATTTAATTGACCGACCAAGAGAAGAAAAAACATTACCTATTGTAATGAATGAAAAGGAGGTTGCTGCTTTATTTAATGCAACGAAAAACATCAAACACAAAGCAATATTGATGCTTGGTTATTCTGCTGGGCTTCGCTTGAGTGAATTAGTAAATGTAAAATTAAAAGATATTGATAGCGAGCGGATGCAAATTCGTATCGCGCAAGCTAAGGGCAAGAAGGACCGGTATTCGATTTTGTCGCCAAAATTATTAGATATTTTGCGAACCTATTTTACATCCTACAAGCCAAAAGTGTGGCTTTTTGAAGGACAAACCGGTGATCAATACTCACCACGTAGCATACAATTGATAATGCATGAATCCGCAAATAAAGCTGGCATAAAAAAGAAAATAAGTGTGCATACTTTGCGTCATAGCTTTGCAACCCACTTACTGGAAGGAGGTACAGATTTACGTTATATTCAAAGCCTGCTAGGTCATGAAAGCAGCAAAACAACAGAGATATATACTCACATTACAACCAAAGGGTTTGATCAGATAAAAAGCCCATTGGATAAGTTAAGCGTTTTTTAAATCTATTAAAACAAAAAATTGGTAATTGTTTGATAAAAAACAAAAACAGTGGATGTTATTATAATGTATATATAGTTTATCTTTGCTTTACAATGAACAGGATTTATATTATTGCGGGACCAAATGGAGCAGGTAAAACAACTGCGTCTTATACAATATTGCCTGAAATATTTGAATGTAACGAATTTGTAAACGCTGATGAAATTGCTAAAGGAATATCTCCTTTTAAACCTGAAAAGGTTGCACTTAAAGCAGGTAGAATTATGTTGGAACGAATTGATGAGCTGATTAACAATAATGAATCATTTGCATTTGAAACAACATTGGCAACAAAAAGTTACGTAGCATTAATTAAAGAAGCAAAACTAAAAAACTATGAAATCATATTGCTTTTTTTAGCATTGGATTCTCAAGAGTTAGCATTAAAAAGAGTTAAAACACGAGTAAAAGAAGGCGGACATAATATTCCGGAGGATGTAATCAAAAGAAGATTTGAAAAAGGTTTATATAATTTGTTTAACCTTTACATACCAATAGTGGATAAGTGGCTTCTGGTTGACAACTCAGGAGAACATTTTGAATTTATTAGTGAAGGGGCTCATACTGAAATAACTGTTAAAAATAAAATGCGTTGGGAATTACTTAAAGAAAAATATTATGGGAATTAAAGAACAACTTAAAGATTTAGAGGATAAAATATCTAAAGGTTTGGAAGATGCCTACATAAAAATGGTAGTATTAAAAAAACAAAAAAACAGTCCATTAATTGTTTCGAGAAACGGAGAAATTATAGAGATCAAAGCTGAAGAAATTTCACCAACTACACAGAAAAAAAGATCATAGGTGTTTTAAAGGTGAACAGGTTGCTGTCAAATATGAAAAAAATCATTAAAATAACAAACAATTGCTTTTCAAGTAATTACAATAAAATAAAGCCTACGACTAATTCGGATATATACGCAACCAGTTGCGTATATATCTCAAAAACGCCAATAAAACGAAACTAGTTTCGTTAAGGGATATGTTATGGGCAAGGCTAAAAGACGACATAGCGGACAGACACGGGAACCACCAAAATAATTTCAGGTGCATCTTGACAGTTATTTTCGGCTGACAAAGTTCGCAATGACTTTCCGACAGTCATTAAAAATCGGGCGACAAATTTTCTTTACATTTAAAATCAAATACAAATGAAAAAAATAAAAACAATCGGACTTGCCCTAACAATGTTTTTGGGTATCCTGACTTCTGCACAAGGGCAGACAACGACAACAGCACCAACAAAAGAAACAAAACGACAATTAGTGGAAAACCTCATTGGAGCAAGAAATTTTTTAGCTTTTGCCTCCAACAGTGAATTTAGTGAAGACACAAAATCAAATGCGTTTAAGTGGGCGATTACTTATTACACCGACTATAAAAAAGCATACGAAAAATTAAAAACCACATTGCCCGCAGACACAAAAACACAACTTGACGGGGTAATGAATGTTTACGGTCAAATTTGCACGCAAGAAGGTTATAAATATTTGACAGATGTGAATACCGCAACTGCATTGGCAATCTGTTTTGCCAAAATCGAAAAAATAACAGAAGGAATGTTGAAATAAATAAAATCTTAAAAACAAAAAATATGAGCGAAGTATTATGTCCAAAATGCGGTTCAGACCAAGTTACCGCCAATAAAAAAGGGTTCAGTGGAAAAAAGGCAGTTGCAGGTGCAATACTGACAGGTGGCGTTGGACTGCTTGCAGGAACACTCGGAAGCAATAAAGTTAAAATAACCTGCCTTAGTTGCGGACACGAATTTAAGCCCGGTCAAGGTGCAAAATCGCAAGCCGAATTTAAAAAGAAAAATGCTGGATGTATGGTTTTAGTTCTTGCATTTGCAGTTATAGGTATGTTCGTCAAGTGCGGTGGTGGCGACAAACCCAAGACACCTGAAGAACAGGCGGAAATTAATAGATTGACCGACTCTATTGTGCATAGTATGGATAACAGTAATCAAACCGTTAAGACAAATACTATTCAAGTGGATTTTGTAAGTAAAAAAACAGAAGAATTTAAAAATCAAATTAGTTCTGGAGCATCGGCAGACGAAATCAAACAAAAACAAAAATCTATGACAAAGACCTTTTTAAAAGAGCAAAAAAATAAACTGGTTGACTGGTCAGGAGTTATAATCAGCGTAGATATGTTCCAAGACAAAGAACTTGATATTTCAATTACAATTCAAGACAGAGAAATCGTAGGACAAAAAACAATTTCAGATAGAACGATGGACTGCGGTATTACAATAGAAGCCGACCAAGCAACAAGTAAAAAATATGGTTACAAAGGAGTTGTTCGTAGCGGAGCACTTTATGAAAAAATGAAAAATCTGAAAGAGGGCGACAAAGTAATTTTCAGTGCGGACGTTATTGATGCAACCGACAATACAGAGCAAACAGGACTTAACCTTTCGACCCTAATTCATTTAAAAATTACGGACATAAAAAAACAATAAAATTAAATTATGCAAAAGGACAGTAGCGATAACATTTATGAAAATGTTGGCAACATTAGAATTACATACAAGCAACAAAGCAATCGAGATGCTGAAAAAGATTGGGCAGAGACAGATGTTTTAAGTTTTCGTGCTTATAAAAATGCCGACACAGACTCATTGCATATGGGTGCTGAATTGACTTTAAAAAACAAAGAAACAATTCTTGAATTAATTGAAGCATTATGCCGACTTTATCGAACGACAGAGAAATAGCCCAGCCCATAACAGCACCTACAAGAAATTGGCGGTTCAGTGCTTCGTATGACAGTTTTGTGGTTAAACAAACAGTTGTGCTTCGTATGAAAATTTGTGGTGAAAATCGCCAACTTCTTGTAGCTGCCAACCGTCAAACTGTCTAAAAACTCACACTAATTTGTTGAATACTTTTCATTGAAATAAAAAACAGAATTTTTGTTTTTTTTATTTTTGTGCATGCAATTTATACAAGGAAAAAACAGA
>CAIXIP010000175.1 GCA_903919535.1 uncultured Bacteroidota bacterium
TGAATCTATTCTTGAAAGACAAATGGGGACTTATACTTATATTTTATTTGCATTACTCATTTTCTGTCAAAAAAAATCAAGTAAATATTAATGAATATTTCTTGCATTTAAAGCATCATGGTATTTTTTAGCGTAAACCAGATGTTGTTCGTAGGTTTTTGCGAAATAATGTTTGCCCGATAAATTTTCTTTTGCACACATATAGATAAAATCGTTTTTATCATAATCAAGAACGGCATCAATTGAACTTGCTTGAGGAAAGCCAATTGGACCAGGAGGTAAAGCGGAAACTAGGTAAGTATTGTAAGGAGATCTCACTTGTTTATCCTCTTTCGATACACGCTGAATTGTAAAATCACCAATAGCAAAAATTACTGTGGGATCAGACTGTAAGGGCATTTTTTGTTTTAATCGATTGATATATAAACCTGCAATTATTCTTTTTTCATCATTGTCGCAACATTGTTCTCCTTGAACGATAGAAGCCAAAATACTTACATCACTTTGTGTAAAACCAATTGTCCTTGCTTTTTGTTTGCGAGAATCTGTCCAGAAGGATTTGTATTCTTTTGCCATCCGATCAAAAAAATCATCTACGGAAGTATTCCAATAAAATTCATACGTATTCGGAATAAATAATGCCTGTACATTATCTGTGTTAAAGCCATATTTGCTTAAGTAACCATTGTCATTTATAGCTTGAATTAATGATGTCGAATCAGCTTCAATTCGTCTTCCAACGCGCAATATTAGTTCATTTACAGTATGCAATCCATTGAAATTAATTTCAACCGGCTCTTGAATTCCGGCTCTCAACAAATTAACCAATGCATTATTACTCATATTTGCGAGGATTCTATATTTACCAGGTTTGATCGCATTTTTGTAATGCTTCTTTTCAGCAAGAAATTCGAACGAGGACGGATTTTCTAAAATATTATTTTCAGATAAGATATTCATAACATCAGAAAATGTTGAACCTGTATGGATGTATATAATTTGAGATTTTTTTTGACCTAAATTTATGTTTGACTGGTATATTGTTTTGTATGCAAAATATCCACCAATGCCTCCAACAATAATCAAAATAAGAGCGATTGCAATGATAACTTTTTTGAAAAATGATTTTTTTTGTTTTGCCATATTTACTTTTTAAACAAATTTTATTTTAGATTTTTTAATTTTTCAAAAACTTCTTTTGCTTGTTCATTTTTGGGATTACGTTTTAAAACAGTGTTCAAAATAGATTTTGCTTTGGTATAATCTTTTTTAAAGATATAAAATCCTGCAATATTCATTAATAATGGCTCGTAATCAGGATCAAGCATCAGTGCTTGTTTATATAATCTATCTGCATTTTCAATATTCCCGGATATCAAATTCGCATACCCTAAATTATTAATTGCGGGTACAAATTTACTATCCTCTTTTAAAATTAATTCAAAAATCGGAATAGCCTCCTGTACTTTATTTTGTGCCATCAAAGATACTCCTAGTTTATTTTTGAATTCAGGATTAAATGGAGCAAGTTCATCCGCTTTTTTATAGAACAGATGGGCGTTTAAAATGTCTCCAGTGTTGTAATAAGCCTCACCAATACGATAAAGTGTCCATGCTTGCGAATTGTCCCATGACTTATTTACTAAAACGGTGTTCAATAAATTCTCTTTTCCAATTTGATTAACATAATATAATATTTTTGAAAGATTTAGTTTTATGAAATTCAGATGAACCAATAATTCGAAATTATTTCCAACATCTGTTATCGATCTGTCTGAAAGAAATCGTTGTGCTGAGTCAAGAAAAATAGCGTTTTTTTCAAATTTATCATACTGCTGAATGTATGCTTTAGCTTTTAATATATTACTAGGGCTCTTTTCATTAACGGCATATAATCCAATAAACTCTTTTACCTTTTCAATTTCTTCTTTTTTTATTGGCTTACGTATATAATGATCATGAACACTAACATGAGGAATGTCAATAGCTCCTGAAAATGGCATATGGCAGCTAACGCAATTATTCTGTACACTGTTTCTTAATTCTTCTTTCTCTTTGCATAAGCCATTTATAGTTTTACTATTATGACAATTTTTGCAAACATTATTAAATATTTCTTTTCCTGCTTCTTTTACACTTATATGAGGATTGTGGCATGTTACGCAGGTAAGTGAATTTTTATAGGGACGAAGTGAAGTAGAATCTGTTTCTGGTTTAAAACTTTTTATAAAACACTTACTTTGTTTTAACCTATCGGCATGCGAAGCCATAATGAATTGATCATCCGAGTTTTTATATCGGGGTAAAAATGTTGTAATAAAATCAGATAATTTCATTCCTGGTTTAAAATCGAAAAAGGATTTTCCTTCTTTCAACACAGCATTGCCTTGTAAATGGCAACGTTGACAAACATCAAACTGTTTATCAATAGGGAGTTTTCCTGGATTAACTATAGAATAATCAATGTATTTGGATGTATCTATTTTTATTCCCATCTGACGCTGTTGAACATGGATACTACCTGGTCCGTGGCAACGTTCACAATTTATTCCTTCCGGTATATCATTGAATTTGTTTTCAGAGCCTATTACAAAATCGGGATAAGAATTATGACAACTCATACATTCTAATCCTATCTTTCTCGAGAACCTTGTATTCGCGCCATTTTCAAAACCTGGCGGAAAATCCCATTTCCCTTTTTGTGTATAATACGTCATTGGCATTTGGTGCAAATAACCATTTGTATTATAAATATGGGAATTAGTATGTTGGCCTGAACCTACAATATAGTCAACCTTTTCAATACGTTTGTATAAGGTGTCTTTTCCATTCAATCTAAACTCCAATATTTTCATGTCTTCTCCATCCCAAAATGGATGGTAATAAAAATCTTTATAGGAATCATAAATCACAGTATGTTCATCAAATTTTGCTGAGCTTTTTTGTTTGGTGGCAAGGTCAAAACTTTTACCCATTCCTGTTTTTATATAGGAATTGTAAATGGCAGGGTGACACTGTCTGCATGTGTTAATTCCCACATAATGTGCCGTATCACTATGATTTAGATAGTAGTTAGATATTGGTTGGTTGCCAGAAGGAGTGCATTTTATTATCAGCAACAGTATCATTAATAGTGAAAATACTATTAAATATTTATTGAAAATAAAATTTTTCAGCTGCAACATTTTAGAAAATTTAACGAAGCAATTGTAAGATCAATTCATCTTTAAATTTTACACCATCACGGATCCACTGTTTCTTAATTCCGGTTATTTGGAAACCATGTTTTTGGAATAGGAGTATGCTTGTTTCATTATCAGTAGTGATGTTACAATATATCTGATGTAAATTTAAACTTAAAAAACAATAGTTAATTAACAAACTCAGGGCTTCTGAAGCATATCCTTTTTTTCTGTCTGATTTATCGGCAATTAATATTCCGATACCTGCTCTTAAATTATTTGGGTCAAAATCAAATAGATCAATACTTCCAATAGCCTTGTTATCATTGTCACAAATTATTAATCGAAGTTGTTTAGCTGTGTAAATATCTTCATGGGCACTTGCAATATATTGCTCTAAAACAAAACGCGAAAATGGTGTTTGAGTATTTGAAACGTTCCAGTTCTCTGTATCATTTTCCCATTGATAGAGTATATCAATGTCTTGTGGCTCAATAGCTCTTAATGATATTTTTTCACCTTGTAATTTCATAATTCTTATTTTGAAAACTGTCCATTTGATAAAACTGGACTAATATATTTTCTCTCAATTTTAGCGTTCTCAATACCCTCATTAATTTCCGAGAAGGTATAAATTGGAAGTTGGTAGTTTTTTTCGTCAACAAATAATGAGCTTGTACTTTCAATTAATTCTTCTGATTCCAATAAAGGTAAGAGTTCGTACAAATAATTTACCTTGTTCATCGGAATATTAAATACGTCATCGAAAAACAATTTAACAGGACTCAAACAGGTTGCTAAACCTGTATCAACAATTGGAAACTGCTTTACATTCGAGATGAAAAGTTCACTCAAATATCCAACACTAAAAATAGGATGTTTTTTTATTTTAACGAATAATGTAGGAATTTTTCTCTGTGAAGTATTTCTTATTAATACTTCAACAGGTATGTTTATTTCATGCCCTTTTATGGTTAATGAATGGTAGTGCTTATCTATAATAATTCCTATATGAGGAGGCTTGCGTGTGGCATGAATAATAACAATATATAATCCTTTCAACAATTGTTCTTCGCTGAATTTGTCACTAATGTTCAGTTGATATGGCAATTTTGAAGCGCTCATTAAATGTTTATTTCCCCTTTAAATACAAATGTCGCAGGTCCTTCTAACCAAACATCAGTAAATGAATTATCTGGATGTTTATTGAATTTCACTTTCAGATTTCCTCCTAAAGTTTTAATATCACAATAATCTTGAGCTGTGGAAACACTTTTCAATGAAGCGATTAATGCAGCAGCAGTTACACCTGTCCCGCAGGAATAGGTTTCTGCCTCTACACCACGTTCGTATGTACGCACAAACAAATCGTTGTAGTGCTTTTCAACAAAATTTACATTAACACCTTCTGTTTTAAAGCGTTCACTATTGCGTATTTTTTTCCCTTCTTCAAGAACATTGTAATTATTAACATTGCTAACGAAAGCTACATAATGAGGTGACCCAGTGTTGAGGAAAGAGAAATTTGCACCTAATTCTATTTTACTGACATTATTCATTTTCAAACTAATGAATGCAGGTTTTACCAAAGCTTCATGTTCTCCGTCAGTGGCCAGAAAATTGGCTTTATCTTTCACTAATTTCAATGTTCTTGCAAACTCAACGATACATCGTCCGCCATTCCCACACATACTGCTTTCATTACCATCCGAATTATAGTAAACCATTTCGAAATCATATCCAATTTGATTCTGCAATAACATCAAGCCATCAGCTCCAATTCCAAATCTTCTGTCGCAAAGTTTTGCTACTAAAGCATTATCAGAACGATTAAACGTTTTATCACGATTGTCAATTATGATAAAATCGTTTCCTGTTCCCTGATATTTGTAAAAAATGATTTGCATGATTAATAAGTTCTATGACCTTTTCGGAAGGGTTCGGGTCTTGTGTTATTTCAGTTTACTAACAATGTTTTCATCAGTAATTCGATCGTAGGGTTTGAATTCGCTGGAGTAATCTAGCTTGAAAACAGCATTGCCATTTTTCAAATAAATAAGATCATCAATTTTAAAAACTTTTAATCCTTCAACAGATTCTATACCGTATAAAATAATTTTATACTTACTCATTTTATATCCTCTGTAATTTAGGGGGGATTGCCAAAATTCGACATTAAAAAATTGTTGGCTAACATTTTTATCATCCTTTATTCCGCTAATCTTTTGAAGTAATGAATCCTTCGTATTGTTACGATTAAGTATAGGACTTAGGTTTATTACGTCAAATGTTTTTGTGGAAAGTAATTCGTCTTTTCTAACAACAATATCATCCGAATTAACACTTGTTGATGCCAAAGAATCTTTGAAAAATTTTGATCTTAGCGTATCAGAATCTAAAACAAAATCTTTTTTTGAATTTGAAGCATCTGATTGAACTTTTTTATTTTGCGAATTTGTAAAGTTTGATTTCTTTTCCTTTGTTGTAGTCGATTCTTCTTCTTTTACAGTTGTTTCGCTAATTTTAGGGTCGGAAGAAAATGTTTTTGAAATACTCTTGTAGAAACTTAATTCTTTAAAATAGTTATCCAACTTTAAAATAAAAAAACCTCCGGCAACAAGCAGTCCGGCCATTAAACCAATAATAAATACTTGTGATTTGTCCTTAAAACTACTCATTAATTAAATCGAATTATTTCAGATAATTTAAAATCAAATACAAAGTTAAACAACCTTTGCAATTGCAGTTAATTTAAGTTAAAAATAAGTTTGCTAAAAATTAATACACGATTAGCTTACTTGTCAATATAGTAACTCCAACCAATAGAAAATGTTTGAAATTCGGCATAAGAAACATCGTAGAATTGCCCGTGGTGTTTGTTAACAAAATATTCGACTCTCAACATATATCTTTTATACCCGGCTTCGGCCATCAACACAGGTGATAATTGACCGTAAGTATAATGAAATGCGTCAAAATAAAACAATTGCTGAAAAGCGTATCCTGCACCTACAGAGAGTACGTATTCGGCTTCCGTATAAGTGCTGGAACCTTTGCCTAGATGTAAATTAAGATATACCGGTAATTTAAAACTACAATATTCATCGCCACATGCTAATGCACTATGAGAAGAAATACCTAAGGATGCATTTTCTCCGAAGCAAATTAAAGGAGTATTGATACCTGCACCAACAAATACTCCACCTGTAATGCCTGATACACCAAAACCCGGACGATCCATTTTAGGTGTTTGGATTTCTTTTTGGATATATATATTCTCATTCAACAAATCAGCTCCGGCAACAACAAACCAAACTGGTTCGTGGTCATTAAAGGTTAATGGGGTAAAATCAAGTAATGATGATCTGGAATGCCTATTATTTGGGGAATGATCGTTTGAGTATTTATCAGAGAACAGATAAATATTGCTTGCTTTAATCCCTTGTTCAAATACAAAAGGAATTATTATAAGGAAAATATATTTTTTCATAAATGGATATTATTAATTAGGACAAACTATTCTGCCGTATGTATGTTTATAAATGGAAAAAGTTTGAGGAATCCCATAGTTTGTCCATGAAAGTTTTGCGTGACAAAAAGTAAATATTAAACTGTTTCCAAAAGGGGTTACATATAGTTTTCCGGATGTAGAAAAAACTGTGCCTGTTTGGAAATCAAAAAATACTTGTCCATTCCCAGGGTAATAACTACTAAAGCCTTGTCCACTTAAGTCATATACTCTTGGAGTTGTTGGGCGTTGTCCACTTAAAATAATTTTTACAATATAACTTCCAGTTGACGTTCCAGTCATTTCATAATTTCCGCTAGTATTAATATGTCCACCCGAAAACATATTTACAGTTCTTATTGTATTCGGAAAGCCTGCCATGTATGTGCAGGAATCAAACGTAACAATATTTGTATCAGGATTACAAGGTGCGGTAATTGTCCCGCATGGCGCACATTCTCCTCCACAATCAACATCTAACTCATCTCCGTCAATAATGCCATTTGAACAATGATCGGGATAAATTTTCTTAATCGGTTCATACAATTCTTTATCTGTACAGCGGATAAGAAGCAAAAGCGAAAATGCAACTAAGCTAAGGAAGATGCGTAATTTCATAAATTGATCATTTATTTAAAGTGTGGACGATAATTTAATAGTCAATTACAAAACTAATCATCCCTGGCAATCGCAGTTAATTTTTGTTAAAAAAATTTGAACAAAAAATAAAGGAATAAAATTTGTGTTATATATTCAGCAATATTAAATACTACTAATAATTTTATTGCCTAATTTCTTTATCAAAAACAATTTAAAATAATTATTTCTAAATTAAAAAACAGATGAAAAAAATCGCAAGCGTATTTGTAATCGCAAGTATTGGTGGAATAACCGCTTTAGGTCTTAATCATTTACTTGACAAGTCAGGATCTAAATCAATTTCACAATTGTCCTATCAGGCACCAGTAAAATATGTAAATATGCCTGGTGCAACGGCTGAAAATTCAGTTGATTTTACAGCAGCAGCCGAAATGTCAGTACATTCCGTGGTTCATGTTAAAACAACTTATGGGTTGGAGTCAAATCAAAGTCAGTATTTTTATGATCCTTTCCGTGATTTCTTTGGTCAACATGCTCCTCAACAAAGAGAAGCACCAACAGCAACAGGTTCAGGGGTAATTATATCCCAAGATGGTTACATTGTTACCAATAACCATGTGGTAGATGGAGCTGAAAAAGTTGAAGTTACACTTAATGATAAGCGCAGTTACACCGCTGAAGTTATAGGAAAAGACCCAACAACTGATTTGGCTCTTTTGAAGATCAAAGAAAATAATTTGGTTTTTATGAATTATGGAAACTCTGACAATGTAAAAGTAGGAGAATGGGTTTTAGCTGTTGGTAATCCATTTAATTTAACTTCAACCGTTACAGCTGGAATCATTAGCGCTAAGGCTCGTAATATCAATATTTTAGCTGGTGATATGTCAAAAGGACTTAATCCTGTTGAATCATTTCTTCAAACTGATGCAGCTGTAAATCCTGGTAACAGCGGTGGTGCTCTTGTTAACACTAAAGGTGAACTGATTGGCATTAATTCTGCAATTGCTTCTAATACAGGTTCCTATACAGGGTATTCATTCGCTATACCTGTAAATATGGCAAGAAAAGTAGTAGCCGACCTCTTGGAATTTGGTGAAGTTCAGCGTGCATTCATTGGAGTAAGCATCACTGATCTGGATGCTAAGCTTGCACAAGAAAAAAGCATCAATGAAATAAAAGGTGTTTATGTAAAAGGTTTAACCGAAGGTGGAGCAGGGGAAGAAGCTGGAATTAAGGAAGGTGATGTAATTACTAAAATAGATGAAGTAAGTGTTAATAATGTACCCGAGTTACAGGAGCAAATTAGTCGCCACCGCCCTGGTGATAAAGTAAATGTGGCTTTGAAACGTAATAACCAAGAAAAACTGATGACATTGGTTCTAAAAAATAAGAACGGAAATACCGATGTAGTTGAAAAACCAAAAGTGGAAGTAGTTTCTACTTTAGGGGCAACATTTGAACCTATTAACACCAATGATATAAAAAAATTAGGTATTGAAAATGGTTTGAAAATCAGCAAATTAACTGCGGGTAAATTATTAAGTGCCGGAATAAAAGAAGGGTTCATAATTACTAACGTTGACAAAAAGAAAATTTCATCAATTGAAGATATTAAAGCAACGCTGGAAAACAAAAGGGGAGGAGTATTAATAGAAGGAGATTATCCGAATGGTATGAGGGCATATTATGGTTTCGGTATGTAAACTTATCAATAAAGAAGAATTTGCTTATCGATAAAAAAAAAGCTTTTGTTGAATCATTTAAACTCTTTGTCTAACAAAATACAATTTATTAACAATCAGTAAGTTGAATGTGATTATCTTAATTGGAAATAAATTAGAAATAAATTGGATTTAAGGGCGTTTTAAAGTACTTTTGTACTCGGAATAACAAATAAAAAATATATTACAAAAACATGAGACAACTCAAAATAACCAAATCAATCACCAACCGCGAAAGTGCATCTTTAGATAAATATCTTCAGGAGATTGGGCGTGAGGAATTGATTACTGCAGATGAAGAAGTTATCTTGGCGAAGAAAATCAGAGATGGAGATCAGGCTGCATTAGAAAAATTAACAAAATCAAATTTACGTTTCGTTGTTTCTGTTGCAAAACAATATCAAAATCAAGGATTAAGCCTTCCCGATCTTATTAATGAAGGAAATTTAGGTTTGATCAAAGCAGCAAAACGTTTTGACGAAACTCGCGGGTTTAAATTTATTTCTTACGCTGTATGGTGGATTCGTCAATCTATTTTGCAAGCTTTAGCTGAACAATCGCGTATTGTACGTTTACCATTAAATCAGGTAGGTTCATTAAATAAGATCAACAAAGCATTCTCTAAATTAGAGCAAGAATTTGAACGTGAGCCAAGTGCAGAAGAGTTGTCAGAGATCCTTGAGTTACCTCAGGATAAAGTTGCTGATACAATGCGCGTTTCTGGACGCCACGTTTCGATGGATGCTCCATTTGTAAATGGTGAGGAAAATAGCTTGTTGGATGTATTGGTAAATCATGATTCGCCACGTGCTGATAATATGCTAATGAACGAATCATTGCAACGTGAAATTGAACGATCACTTTCTACTTTAACAGAAAGAGAACGTGATGTGGTAAAACTATTTTTCGGAATAGGAATTAATCACGGTTTAACTTTAGAAGAGATTGGAGCAAAGTTCGACTTAACAAGAGAACGAGTTCGTCAAATAAAGGAAAAAGCTATACGTAGATTACGTCATAACTCCAGAAGCAAACTTTTAAAAACTTATTTAGGATAGCATTTAAAGGTTAGAAGAGATGAAAATCGCAAAAAACGTCAGTTGAAAATATATAAATTTCTCTGATGTTTTTTGCGGTTTTTTCGTTTTTAACAATAGGCTTTCTTTAATTAAATTGAAATTTTTAGTAAACAAAAAATAATTAAATAACATCTCTAAACAAATATTATTATGGCACTGGAAACTTTAAAACCTACAAATGGAAAAGTAAAAAGCTCATATGAGTCTGAGCTTAATGATTGGATTGAACATGAAAAAGCAGCAATTGAGTTAATTGGTGTAATTGGCACATTATGGTTTGAAAAATCAATTGAACTTATCATCTTCCGAAATCAATTAGTAGATAGAAGCGCAAGCGAAATCATGAATTTGCATCAATATGCTAAGAACATTGTAAAGCAACCAATTGATGTTAAAGATTCATTACAAATTGCAAGAGAAATTCTTAAAATGGAAGTAGTGCCTTCAAGAATTGATATTGGAAGATTGGCTTCTGAATTTACACAGGAGAAAGGAAAATATAAAACAACATTTGATTTTGTAACAGATAAATTAAAAGATTTTATTGGAAAGGAAAAACATAGCATTACTCCGAAAGATGTTGTATTGTATGGTTTTGGACGAATAGGACGTTTAGCTGCTCGCGAATTAGTTTCACAAGCTGGAAAAGGAGAACAATTAAGATTAAAAGCAATTGTTACACGCTCTAATTCAGATGAAGATATTACAAAACGTGCCGATCTATTGCGTCAAGATTCTGTTCATGGGCCTTTCCCAGGAACGATCATTGAAGATTATGAAAATAAGGCCTTGATTATTAATGGTCATACAATACAAATGATAGCGGCTAAAAATCCTGATGAAGTTGATTACACTACATATGGTATTAATGATGCTTTATTAATTGACAATACTGGTATAGCTCGTGACCGCGAAGGATTAAGCAAACATCTGGTTTCTAAAGGAATTGGAAAAGTTTTATTAACTGCACCGGGCAAAGGTGATATTCCAAATATTGTACATGGAATCAATCACAACGAATACGATAAAAATGAGCAGGTTTTTTCAGCAGCATCTTGTACTACAAATGCTATTGTTCCTGTTCTTGCTGTAATTGACAGAACATTGGGTATTTCTCGAGGACACATCGAAACAATACACTCGTATACAAACGACCAAAATTTATTGGATAATTATCATCCTAAATATCGTAGAGGCCGTTCTGCAGCATTAAATATGGTTATTACCGAAACTGGTGCTGATAAAGCTGTAGCAAAAGTTCTTCCACAGTTAGCTGGAAAAATAAGTGGAAACTCCGTTCGTGTTCCGACACCTGATGTTTCTTTGGCAATATTAAATCTTACGTTAAATACTGAAACAACAAAAGATGCATTAAATGAAATAATGAAAGATGCTGCCTTGAAAGGGAATTTAGTGGAACAAATTCAATATTCTTTTTCAAATGAATTAGTTTCTACTGATTGCATTGGTAATCCTTGTGCAGCAATTTTTGATAGTCCTGCAACAATTCTTTCGAAAGACGGGAAAAATGCAGTGTTATATGTTTGGTATGATAACGAATATGGCTACACTCGTCAGGTGATGCGTTTAGCTAAGAAGATTTCAAATGTAAATCGTTTGAGATATTATTAATCAAAATTACTTATACAAAAAAAGACCATCTGATAAAGATGGTCTTTTTTGTTTTAAAATCGTCCCTACTAATTTTACACGAAAACTATTTAGAAACAATAATTTTTCTCATAGCTCTTTCATTTCCAGAAATCAATGAACAAAAATAAATTCCAGCTGGCAATGTTGAAATATCAATAGAGAAACCTTCCTCATTTACTAGCTGATCAACTACAAATTCCTGTCCTAAACTATTGACTAATTTTACATTTATGAGTTCCTGCTTTTTACCTTTTATTATCAGGTAATTTGATGCAGGATTAGGGTAAACATCAAATTGATTCTTATTTAGATCGATTTCAGTTGATGTGGCTATATTATAAGGCATAAATGAATAAGCAAACCATTGATATCCTTTTAGATTAATATATTGTTTCCAACTCCCTGTTTCATTTGTGAGAGATGTTTGAATATCATTATAAGGTGTAAAAACAGTGTGAGTATTTAACCAAGGACCCATGAATGATGGCTCAGCAGAAAAAATTGGAATAACATCCGTCAGAATATTTCGTGCCGCGATATATTGTAATCGTGGTTTAATATAGCTGTAAAATGATGAATAATTACTTATGTAATCATGAAGTAAGATCCTATCTACATTATTAGCTATAGTTATTGCCTGTCCTTGATTAAACCAACCAACATACGTTTCACTTATGGCACCTCCAAGTGTAGCAACCGAATCAACCTGGTGAATGAGTTTTTTGTAGAAAGTAAACGCCCCGGCTGTATCACACGAACAACCTGCTGATTGAAGGTATGTGGTGCAATAATAATTGCCAGTTGAAACAGAAGCTGTATTCCAGAATTCAAATTCAACATTATAAACATCAAATTTTTGAAGGGGATTTGTATGTTGTTGATTATAGATCTTGATCACATTGTTAAAGAAAAAAAAGTTTTCGCCAACAGCTCCTACTTGCGAAATACCAAAGTTTTGTTTTGCTCGTTGAATAAAGTTTGAAAGTACAGCACAAGAACTTGAATTCGTAAGATTATAAGTAACATGGATAGGCCAAAGGTCATAAAGTGCCAGATAATTAAACCCATTGTATTGAGCATAATTTAATAAACTATCTTCTTTAATAGTGTTGCTTAAAATACTGCTAAAGCCATCAACATATAATCCTTTTATTGTTTGGGCTCTTGTTGAAGAAAGAGAAACAAGAATCAAGAATATCAATAAAAACAGATATTTTTTTTTCATTTTCGAGGTGTTTTATTTGTTTTATCA
>CAIXIP010000176.1 GCA_903919535.1 uncultured Bacteroidota bacterium
AAGCAGAAAATAATGAACAACTAAGTTAATTGGCTTGAGTTTTAAAACCCTGAATAAAACAATTATTGTTTTATTCAGGTTTTTTGTGTTTGCTACATTCGCCTCGTATTTTTATTCATAAGAGTGTAATAAATGGAGTCCCTTTTTTAAAGTTCACTTAGTAATATTTAAGGATTTGTTGTTTAACCTCTCTTTTTTATTGATGTACACATAGGTGACATCAAATTGATTGTGTTAGTTTATGCTATTCGAGATATTATTCAAATCAAATTATATATTCACGGAATCAATTTTTTTTGAATCATAAATATGATAGAGAAATATCAGAGGAGCTAACGATGCAAAAAAATGTTTAATAGAATGTCCGCTGATAAATTTTAAAGTATGATATATTTCGTGATCAAATGTTTCTGTGACTTTCGCTAAGATGTAAGCAAGCAATACAAACCAAATGTATTTTGTTTTATAATGTTTTGGTTTAAACAATAGGAGGATAACTGGTATTAGGAACATTGGTAAAAATTGAACCATAATGTATAATCGAAGATCTCCATGACCTTCAGATTCTGTAATGTTCCAATAATAAACTGAGGTGATACCTAGCGCCAAAAGTGAGAATAAAAGTAAACGTGATTTTTTGTGTGTGATGAACTCTCCAATAATTATTGAAAAAAATGACATGAACGAAATTGTCATTGGCAACCTGTCCCATACTAAAGTAGAATTGTTGGGAGCATAATGATAATATGCAGAACCTATTCCTGTTAAAAATATTCCTGAAAAGAAAATGAAATAATTTAATTGGAGAGATAATTCTAAAGCGAATTTCTTTTTACTAATGATATAAACCATACCATATGTTCCGATAGCTAAAAAGGGAACGTTCGAAAAAACGTTCCAAAAATTTGGGACAAAAAAGAATTTTCTAACGTCTGCAAATAAATGATAGTTGATGTTTTGTGCAATAGGTTTTAAAAATGTCATGCCAATGCATCCAATAAATACTAATAGCACAAGAACTTTAACCTTTTTCTGTTCATTTTTTATATTTTTCATGTGTTTGATTTTTTTTCAAAAGTCGAATGTTCTGGGGGAAATACTTTTGATATATATCAAAAAACAATTAGCGAAAAGGATTTTCTTATTTTTACCAGCAAATCCAATTTTATGAAAAAAACATTTTTATTTTTCATTCTTACAGTACTATTATTTTCCTGTTCAACAGAAAAAAAGGAAGACCTTACGAATACACCCGATTTTTGTTCCTCAATTCATTGTAATTCAGCTGTGGGGTTATCAAAAAAATTAGATTCTCTTTCAACTATTATGGATCGAAAGACGGGTGTTTATACTCTTGAGGATGGCGATGGCTCAATGGTTGCCAGAGCGTGGTTATGCGAAAATGCAGAAAAAAGTATTGATATTCAATATTTTATTTTTTCTGCTGATAATGTTGGGTTAATTGCAGCTGATTATCTTGTGCGTGCTGCTGACAGGGGGGTGAAAGTTCGGATTTTAGTTGATGATGTTATGGTAGAAGCGGATGAGAATAAATTATTGACCATGGATTCGCATAAAAATATTTCCATAAAAATTTATAATCCTTCGACTAATGTTGGAAAAAATATTTTCGAAAAGGCAAATACTCTCAAAAATAATTTCATTGGAGCAAACCAACGTATGCATAACAAAACTTTTACAGTTGATGGAAAAGTTGTAATCACTGGTGGTCGTAATATTGCAGATGAATATTTTGATTACGACCACGAATATAATTTTCGTGATAGAGATGTTTTGTTAATTGGCGGAGTTGTTAAAGATGTGCAAAAATCATTCGAGCAATTTTGGAATAGCCCAATTAGTGTTCCTGTGATTGATTTAGCTGATACTTCAAAATTTAATTTTAATGATCCGAACAGGTTTAAATCACTTCATGAATACGCATGTGATTCAAATAATTTTTGGCCACAGGTTCGTGAAAAGATAAAATATGTTCCGTTTGCGTTTGATGATATACAAAAGTCGGGAAAGCTTCAGTGGGTTGATAGTGTGAGCTTTGTGAGTGATATGCCTGGGAAAAACGATGGAAAAAATGGATTGAGTGGAGGAGGTGTTTCAACATCAGCTTTAATAAATTTAGTAAAGAACGCTAAAAGGTCAATTCTTATTCAATCGCCTTACTTAATAACCACTGAAATCGGAAAAAAACTTTTTCGTGATGCAGTTGCTCGTGGTGTGGATGTTAAAATAATGACCAACAGTCTTGCTTCAACAGATAATTTGGAAGCATTTAGTGGATATCAGCGTGATAGAGAGTTGCTATTAATGACGGGGGCAAGAATCTTTGAATATAGGCCTGATGCAGCAGTACGATATAAGATTATGACTGGAGCTTTACAGAAAAAAATGAATTACACACCTGTTTTTGGATTGCATGCAAAATCGATGGTTATAGATGGAGAAATAACCGTGATCGGCACCTTTAATCTTGATCCACGCAGTGCTAATTTGAATACTGAATGTATTAGTATTATTTATTCAGAAAAGATTAGCCAAGAAGTTTTAAAAGGAATGAAGGAAGAATTGAAATCAGAAAATTGTTGGGAAACAACTTTTAAATTTAATCCGGATTCAGAAGCTGGGTTAAAGAAAAATTTAAAACTAGCACCAATGAAGATTATTCCTAAAGGAATTTTATAGACAGATTTTGTTAGCTTTTGGATTTAATAAAATATATTTTGAATGCCTTTATTACGATTGAATTTATATTTGACCTAACTAATCTCATGCACTTGCATGAGATTAGTAAACCCTGATTTTGAATAATTGGAGAGGATAAATTTCATATTTCAATTAATCCAATCCAATATAATCTCCTTTAGGATATTTAACTTTATATTTTAGTTGTAATTTTTTTGTAGCGGAAGGATCCAGTTTAAATGGCCATGAAACAACTCCTGTAGTTTCATTTAAAATGCCATCGCTTTTTTCTTCCTGTGTGATTATTATTTTACTGTCTGTTGATACAGGAAACTGATCTTCAATAATGATATCAATTGCTTGTTGTTTAGCATTTCGAACAGTAATATCCCAATCGCGGTAAGCGATATTTTCATTACCAATAACTTGACGTTTATTGTAATCCATCGATTTTTTTCGTTCCACTTTAATTCCTTTATCGCGCCCGAGGGAAATTTCCAACGTATCTACTAAATACCTTGTGTCAAAAAAAGTATTCCCAATAAATGTTCCTTCAAAAAACACATTGGCTTCCCCTTCTAATAAATTGTATTGTTCCCAGTTAACTAGTTGCGCAGTGATAAATACATCTTTATCCAGTCGGGGAGCACAATAATATTGATATTTCGCCTTGGTTTGAATACTTTGAATCGCTACAGTTATTTTTTTCGGATCAGATGGGATTGAATATTTTTCATCAATAGAGAATTCAGTACTTACAATGTTCAATGTTTTTGTTGCAAGAACTTGAATTGCTTGTAATTTGTTGGCTGCCATGTATTGATATTCTTCTCTTGTTACTGTAGAGGATGATTTAGTGTCCGTACTCACACCATTGAAATTATACGAATAATCTCCGGCAGCGATAACATCAGAAGAGGCATTTCCTTCCTGAGTTACAGTGCTCCAACTCGTGTCATACTGCCCATCCACAGGAACCTCTAATTTTGAAAGGCTTCCTTCATAATCTGTATTGAACATGGGCGATTGGACAGACATTAATTCTTTCTCATAATCAGTTTTCACAGTCCCATTAAGTGCCATATTTTGCTTGTGAAGTTTTATGGTTAGGTTTTTTTCTGAAATATTCACGCTTTGCGCACCATAACCAATTGAATAAACATAAAGTTGTTTTGCATTTTCAGGAAGCACCATTGAAAAATTTCCATCAGCATCAGCTGTTGCGCCAACGTTTGTTCCTCTAACAATTACATTGCACCAAGGAATAGGTGCTCCCGTTTCATCATTGATTATTATTCCTGTAATATGAGTGAATCGTGCATCGGTATATCGATAAAAATTATTTTGTTTGCGAGGCTGAACATAATTTTGATTCAGATAGAGCCACCATGCTTCAACCTTTGGTTTTTCAGATGATTGTGAAGGGTCGCCTGTCGATAATTTAAGTTTTATGTTATTCCAGTCTTCACCACTTTCCTGTGAAACAATTGCTTTATAATCAATGGTCATTGGCTCAGAAACATTTTTTACACGTAGATCATAAGCCGGGTACCAAAGCGCATTCGGAACAATGTAGCTTACTGTTAAGTCAGCATTCGTTTCTGTTTTAGCTGAAACTTTTATCACAATTTCATAGTTCACATTTTGTTTCGGAGTCTTGAGCGCCACTAAATGTTGGGTAACAATTTTGTGTTCGTCAAAAAGATCGAGTATCAATCGGGAGTCTTTTAATTTTTCCGTTTTGATCTCTGTTAATTTTAAACGAACCAATTCTTGTGCTTTTGCAATTTGTTCAACTGTAACTCCTTTTGTTGCGGTGGAAATGTCTTTCAGGTTCATGATCGCAGTTTCCTGTGAATTTAGAACCTGAAGCTTCACGCTAAGGTCTTCCATTTGTTGCATTAAATATTTTTGTTTCGCTTCAAGTTCTGTCCATTTATTTTTTTCATTTTCCACATCATTCATTTTAATCTGATGATTTACCGAAAGAATGGTGAAATTTCCCTCGCCTTTTACCTGAATGCTTTCTTTTTTTAATAATGAAGTTGCATCCGAAATTATTATTTCAGATATACCGGACGGTATTTTGGTTGAGCCAGTGCGTTTAACTTGTGCACCACTTTGGAATACTGTTACCTCTTTGATTGTTGTTTTTACTTCAATTTCTTTTGCATTTATTTTAAATGCGATCAGAAGTAATAAAAGAAGAAATGTTCTCATATATTTTAATTTTTTAATTCGTTATTTAAACTAGTGGAGTTATAGTTTTTGTTTATCAATCTAACCCAATAAAAGTTCCTTTAGGATATTTTGCTGTATATTTTAGTTGCATGTTTTTTGTTCCACTAGGTTCTAATTGATATTGCCACGTAACAATTCCTGTTTTTTCATCTACTTTACCATTACTTTTTTCTTCTTGTTTCATATCTATTTTGCTATCACCCGAGATAGGAAATTGATCTTCAATAATAATGTCAATATTTTGTTGCTTGCCATTTCTAACTGCAATATCCCACTCGCGGTAAGCTATATTTTCATTGCCGAAAATGCTATGTTTGTTAAAGTCTTTTGATTTTTTGCGTTCCACTTTTACACTTTTATCTCGACCAAGAGATATTTCAAGTGTATCTGTTAAGTAACGTGAATCAAGAAGTGTACTTCCAATAAATGTTCCTTCGAAAAAAACATTTGCTTGTCCTTCAAGTAGGTTGTATTGTTCCCAATTTATCATTTGGGCGGTCAGGAACACATCTTTGTCAAGGCGAGGAGCACAGTAATATTGATACTTTACATTTGATTGTATCGATTGTATCGAAACAGTAATGTTTTTGGGATCGGAAATGATAGTGTATTTTTCATCTATTGAAAATTCTGTACTCACAATATTTAATGTAGGTGTTGAAGTAATCTGGCTTGCTTGGAATTTGGTTTTATCAGCGCGCGCCCCCCTAACACCTGCGGTTGTGGATAACATTCCTGAAATATCTTTATCATAGGACTGTGTGGTTATTTCAACTTCTTTCAGTTCCTGGCCTCCTTCCAGATAAATGTTCATTTCTTCACTGTTGATTGGAACTACTTGCAGATCATATCCAACATATGACACTTTTAGATTGTTTGCATTTTCGGGAAGGATCAATTTAAAATTTCCATCAAGATCTGTACTTGTTCCAATATTGGTTCCATCAACCATAACAGAGCAGAAGGGAAGGGCTTCACCAGTTTTTTTATCTATTACTGTTCCTTTTACTTTCGTGAATTTTGCATCAGTATATCTGTAATAATTGGATTGTTGTTTTGGTTGAACATATGACTGATTAAGGTTAAGCCACCAAGTTTCAATTTTAGGTTTTTGGGATGATTGAGAAGGATCACCGGTTGAAAGTTTTAATTTAACATTGTTCCAGTCCTCTCCAGTTTGTTGAGTGACATTTGCTTTGTAATCAATTATCATTGGTTCTGCAACAGTTTTTACTCGAAGGTCATAAGTTGGGTACCAACGTGCATTCGGAACAATATAGCTCAATGAAAATTCCGCTTTCGTTTCTACTTTTGCTAAAACTTTTACAACGATTTCATAAGTCACATTTTGTTTTGGAGTTTTAAGAACACTTAATTGTTGAGTAATAGTTTGGTGTTCATCATATAATTCTTTCATTTGTCGGCTGGCGGAGAGTTTTTCATTTTTGATAAGTGCAAGCTTAGTCTTTAATAATTCTTGAGCTTTTGCAACCTGCTCAACGGTAATTCCTTCTGTTGTTGTGCTAACTGATTGAAGATTATTTATTATGGATTCTTCTGTGCGAAGCACTTCGATCTTAATAGAAAGATCTTCCATTTTTCGTTTCAACTCTTTTTCTTTTGCGTCCAGTTCAGCCCATTTTACTTTGTCTTGTTTCTGATCATCCAGATTTACCTGATGATTAACTGATAGAATTGTAAAGTTGCCTTCTCCTTTTACCTGAATGCTTTCCTTTTTGAGAAGCGAAGTAGCATCCTTAATTACAATCTCATATTCGCCTGCAGGGATGGTAGTGCTGCCGATACGTTTCACCTGAGCACCATTTTGAAAAACGGTAACCTCTGTGATGTTTGTTTTTAGTTCAATATCTTTCCCTAAAGCATGAAATGCGATGAGAAGAAAAAAAGGCAAAAAGTTTTTCATATTTAAAAAGGTCTGAAGTAATTATTGAAAAATTAATTGTTTTTTTATTGTTACACGAATGAGACGCAATTTGAAACGGAATTCCATAAAAATTATTTTCTTTTATGAAATTTTGTATTATTTAAATACTTGTTTTGAATAATAATGGCTATAAGCCGCGTTGCCATTCTGCTCTCAATCCTGCAATTTTTGGGTTAGTGATTGCAAAATGAAGCTGTTCAAGAAATTGGGCTTTATCACGTAATAAAATTCCACTTAATACAAGATAATTGGACGCATGATTGCTTCTGAAAATTGTACTTTCTAATTCGGTATTCGAAATAAATTCTTCCATTTCCTGCAATAGTTCAATAATTGTCATGGGAACATATTCTCCATTAAATTTTTGTTTATACCGTTCTATTCCAAAAGGAAAACTGAGTACCAATACAGATGCAAATTCCGGTTGAATAAGATTAAGTAATCTTGCAGAATTAGTGGCATGTTGTTTACTGTATTTTTTCCCGGCAACACCGTTTAAAATAATTACAGAAAGTTTTATTCCTGCCCCCTTCGCTTTTATTAACCCTTCAGCAGTGCTGGCAAAAGTTTCTCCTTTATTGATCATTGTCAAAACTTCATCATCACCGGATTCAATGCCTACATAGACCAATTTTAAACCTGCTTCTTTAAGTTCTTTTAATTCTTCAACTGATTTCGAAATTAAATTGGAGGGTAAAGAATAGGTTGATACGCTGCGCACTTTAGGGAAAGCCTCCTTAATTGCAGCCAGAATTTTTAACAATCGTTTTGTTGAAAGCGCCATTGGATTTCCATCGGCTAAAAAAACTTTACGAATATCTGGTTGTAATTTGGCAACTGCATTTATTTCCAGAAAAACTTCTTCTTCTTCTTTTGCTCTGAAAGTTTTAGATGTATACATTTCACAAAAGGAGCATTTATTCCAAGTGCAACCAAAAGTAACTTGTAAGATTAACGAATTGGCTTCGCTTGGTGGGCGAAACAAAGGTTCGTTATATTGTATTGGAAAATAATTCATCACAAAAGTGGGTGTAAGTAATTTTGATAAGCCGATGTTTCGAAATTACAAATTTTATAAGGAATGAGTGTACTAAAAAACGCTTATAAATTTAAAAAGGCTATCAGTATATTTGTGAAATATGAAAAAAATGCAAGTAATAAAAAATATAGTAATCAAAGGGAGTTCACAAAGGCCGATCTTATTAGATGTGTATTTCAATTCAAATAATATTTCTAAACCGATAATTGTTTTTTCACACGGTTTCAAAGGCTTTAAAGATTGGGGACATTTTAATTTGCTTGCTCAAAAATTTGCAGAAGCTAATTTTGTTTTTGTAAAATTTAATTTCTCATATAATGGAACAACAAAGGAGCATCCCGCAGATTTCGCTGATCTGGAGGCTTTCGGAAATAATAATTACACTATCGAATTAAATGATCTTGGAAATGTTATTGATTGGGTATTGAGTACAGAAATTCTAAGGAATGAAATTAATATTAATGAGTTAAATCTTCTTGGACTTAGTAGAGGAGGAGGGATAACCATACTGAAAGCTCATGAGGATAAAAGAATAAATAAAATTGTTACCTGGGCTTCTGTTGGTGATTTTATAAAACGTATGAAGGAGTATGATCTGAAAGAATGGAAAGAGAAGGGTGTTTTGTATAGCATGAACTCACGAACTAATCAGATGATGCCATTGTATTACCAGTTTTATGAAAATTTGCTTACGAATATCGAACGCCTTGATATTATTGCGGCAGCAATAAAATTAACCAACCAATTTTTGATTATTCACGGTACGAAAGATGAAGCGGTTTCATTCGAGGAAGCAAAAATACTTCATGATTGTTGTAAGCATTCTGAATTAGTTTTGATTGAAGCTGCTGGACATACTTTTGGAGCAAAGCATCCTTTTGAGAGTAACGTTCTTCCTGCTCATTCTGAATTGGCTGTTAACAATACAATTGATTTTTTAAAAAGTTCAATACTATGAAATTAATTTATTCATAAACTACTTAAGAAATTATTCTAATGAATTGCTTCCTGTTAATTTAATTGTAAATTAGTTTTATGAAAAAACTTCTTCTTATTTCAATTTTCAATT
>CAIXIP010000177.1 GCA_903919535.1 uncultured Bacteroidota bacterium
AGTGATGTTGACCATCCATATTTTGAAAAAATAATAGAGAATATTGACAATAAAAAAGTTAGTTGGACTATATCATATTATAATGATTCCAGTAAAAAAAGTCTTCAAAATGAATTAATAAAAATAAATGTACCAACAAGTTGCACAACATTTATTCAAATTAGTAAATTACAAAGAATTAAATTATTGAAATGAAATTTACCGAATCACAATTAGAACAGGCTTTTATCGAGCTATTAGGTAAAGAAGGGATTCCACACTTCTTTGGGCAAGATATACAGCGTACTTCAGAAGAAGTGCTTATTAAAAAAGACCTGCAAGATTTTTTATTGCAACAATACAAAGCCGATGAAATTACAGTTTCAGAAGTAGAAAGTATTATTCGCGATTTAGAGAGATTCCCCGCTTCCGATTTATACGATAGTAACAAAGCTATAATGAAGCTGGTATGCGATGGTTTTCTTTTAAAACGTGAAGACCGAAGCAAAAAAGATTTTTACGTTCAACTAATTGATTATTCCGAAACAGATAACAACCATTATAAAATTGTAAACCAACTCGAAATTGTTGGTTACGAAAAACGCATACCCGATGGTATTTTATACATCAATGGTTTACCATTGGTAGTATTTGAATTTAAAAGTGCAATACGCGAAGACGCTACCATACACAATGCGTTTGAACAATTAACTATTCGTTATAAAAGAGATATACCCGAGCTGTTTAAATACAATGCTTTTTGTGTTATAAGCGATGGTGTAAATAATAAAGCAGGCTCCTTCTTTACTTCTTATGAATCGTATTACGCTTGGCGCAAAATAGAAGGCTTGGCGAACGAAGTTGATGGTATTGATTCGCTTTATACTTTAGTGCAGGGTATGTTTAATCGTAAGCGTTTGCGCGATATTATTCACAACTTTATTTACCTTCCAGATAGTTCTAAGAAAAACGAAAAAATAGTTTGTCGCTATCCGCAATATTACGCAGCCAACAAATTATATGAAAACATAAAATTGCACCAACGCCCTAATGGTGATGGTAAAGGAGGCACATACTTTGGTGCTACTGGATGCGGTAAAAGTTTTACGATGCTTTACTTAACACGTTTGTTAATGAAAAGCGCATACTTCTCCAGTCCAACAATTATTTTAATTACCGATAGAACAGATTTAGACGACCAACTTTCCGGACAGTTTACCAATGCGAAAGGTTTTATTGGAGATGAAACGGTAATAAGTGTAGAAAGCCGCGCACAACTGCGTGAATTATTACAAGGCAGAAATAGTGGTGGTGTATTTTTAACAACAATACATAAGTTTACAGAAGACACGCAGCTATTAACTGACAGAACAAATGTTATTTGTATTTCTGATGAAGCACACCGCTCACAAATTAATTTAGACCAAAAAGTTAAGGTAACAGATAAAGGTGTTATTAAAACTTATGGCTTCGCAAAATACTTACACGATTCTTTACCTAACGCTACTTATGTTGGTTTTACAGGCACTCCAATTGATGCAACATTAGATGTGTTCGGAGATATTATTGATGCTTATACAATGACCGAATCGGTAAAAGATGAAATTACTGTACGCATTGTTTACGAAGGTCGCGCTGCTAAAGTATTACTCAACAATAGAAAACTGCAAGAAATTGAAGAGTATTATAACCGTTGTGCCGAAGATGGAAGTAACGAGCATCAGATAGAGGAAAGTAAAAAAGCAATGGCGCAGATGAACGCCATTATTGGCGACCCATCGCGCTTAAAAGATTTGGCAAAAGATTTTGTTACACACTACGAAAACAGAGTTGCCGAAGGTGCTACTGTAAAAGGTAAAGCAATGTTTGTGTGTAGCAGTCGCCCAATTGCGTATGAGTTTTATAAAAACGTAATCGAATTAAAACCTGAATGGGCAGAAGTAAAAGTTTGCGAAGATGGTGCTGAACTTACTGATAAGGAGAAGAAAGAAATTAAACCAATGGAACGCATCAAAATGGTGATGACCAGAGGCAAAGACGATAACGAAACATTATATAAATTACTCGGAACAAAAGACGACCGCAAAGAATTAGACCGACAGTTTAAAATTGATAAATCTAATTTTAAAATCGCAATTGTTGTAGATATGTGGCTTACAGGCTTTGATGTGCCTTTCTTAGATACGATGTACATTGATAAACCGATTCAACGCCACAATTTAATACAAACTATTTCGCGTGTAAACAGAAAATTTGAAGGCAAAGAAAAAGGTTTAGTAGTAGATTATATCGGCATCAAAAAGCAAATGAATTTGGCGTTGGCACACTACAACAAAGCCGATGGACAAAACTTTGAAGATATACACGCATCAATTGTAGTTGTAAAAGACCATTTAGATTTACTTGCAAAAATATTTCACAAGTTTGATACAACAAAATATTTTAAAGGAGCGGCATTAGAACAATTACACGCTTTAAATATGGCTGCTGAGTTTGTGCAAGTAACACAAGAACTCGAAAAACGTTTTATGTATTTAACAAAACGTTTAAAATCTGCTTATGATATTTGTTTAGGTAGCGATTCATTTAGTCAATCAGAGCGTGACCATATACATTTTTATTTAGCGGTACGCTCAATTGTTTTCAAACTAACCAAAGGCACAGCACCCGATACTGCACAGATGAATACGAAGGTGCGGGAAATGATTAAGGAAGCCATTGAAAGCGAAGGTGTGGAAGAAATATTTAAACTCGGTGAGGAAAACGAAACACAGATAGATATTTTTGACGAAGACTATTTGGCAAAACTTGACAAGATAAAATTACCCAACACAAAAATTAAACTCTTACAAAAGCTATTAGCAAAGGCGATTGATGAAATAAAGAAAGTCAACAAAATGATGGGTGTTGATTTCTCTAAACGAATGCAATTGTTGGTAGAAAAGTATAACGAACGTAAAGAAAGCGATGTGCTTCGTAGCGAAGTATTAGAAGACTTTACCGATGAAATTATTGGTTTGTATTATGCTTTAAAAAAGGAAAAAGATTCATTCAAAGATTTAGGAATTGATTTTGAAGAAAAAGCATTTTACGATATTCTTAAAGCCCTTACCATTAAATACGACTTCGTCTATCCCGAAGAAAAGTTAGTACCATTAGCACAAAAAGTAAAAGACGTTGTTGATGACAAAGCCAAATACACCGACTGGAGCAAACGTGATGATTTAAAAGCAGAGCTAAAAGCGGACTTAATTATTTTACTTGCTGAAAATGATTACCCGCCTGTTGATAGAGATGAAGTATATAAAGAAATTTTTGAACAAGCTGAAAATTTTAAGAAGTACAGCAAATCCGATGAACTAAAAAAATTCAAATGTACAGGGCATATATACTTAGATACCAATGATTATTTATTAGCTGAAAATTCTTATTTCACTTATAAGGAATTTGCTGAAACATTAGGTTTTGAATTTGCAGATGAAGGAGAGTTTGTTCAGGGCTCTTGGATAAGAAAGGGCATTGAACTATTTAATAAAGCTCGAACAAGTAAAGAAGCGCAAGAGATATTTGATAAAGGGAAAAAAGCTATGGAGCTTGCTCTTTTAGAAAAAACACAATCAGAAGTTAATCTAAATAACGCCTCTGCTGCTGCTGTGTTTTTAAATGCAAATAAAGAAGTGCCAAATTTAGCATCAATATTTGGCTCTTTAATAGTTGTTAAAGTAACTGTTGATGGAACATCTCAAGTAATTACAAGGGTTTTAACTACAAATCAATTAATTGAATTGGAGAAAAATCCGGAGTTAATGAACAAGCCATTTGAGTTGTTGAAGCAAATAAATATTAATAACAGGTTAGAATAAAAATACAAAACAATAACCCAATTTACTAAGAACGTTTCCTCTCAAGCAAACGTATTTTATTTCCTCTTCGACAACTTCTATGTTGTAGATAGTTCGTGTAAGTAGAGAGCCATTTCTGTTTTTTCTATCATCAATTACGTTATTAACGCCATATTGAATAAGTGTAAAAAACTACACAAAACTGCACTGCATTGTACCTTATTTAACCTTTTGGATTTCGGAATTTCATTCTGTGCTTTAATTTGTAATGTCATTACAAATAAAGTTAGCATGAAAATAATAATACCAGTTGCGGAGCAGCAATATCAGCCTATTCATAATTTGTTATCAAAACATCGAAATACACATAAATTCTCCTGAATAACCACATTTTAAATTTAAAATTTCTAAACATGACTTTACTTTGTATCGTCAATAACACTTAAATATTAAATGCTACACAAAAATCAATGATTATCACGAATCCTCCGTTGGATTGAGAGTCTATAAATTCAAAAAATTAATCCTGACTTTACTTTGTATTGTCAATAACGTAAAAATAAATAATGGAAAACCAGACTAAAGACAAGCAAGAAAATATTAATCCTGTTGCTGCTCCTGTTGCGACACCTGTGCAACAAGCTCCTGTTGTGAATCAAGAAGCGGATATGATGGCAGCATTATTCAACTTCATTAAACACCCCGCTGTTACTGGAATTGCAGGATACCTTCTCGGAAAATATTTTGAATCAAAAAAACAAGATGAGGAGCAAGAAAAAATAACAGAAAAATTACAACGGCAAATTGAATCGTTAAAAGAACAACTAAAAGAATATACTGAAGAGCGAAAAGCACTCGGAACAAATGAAAGAGAGCCATTGCGTTTGACTGAAAATAAATACAAAAATAAAGGGGTAATACAACTTGATTAAAAATAAAAAAATGGAAACAAGAAACTACAAAGTACCAATGGAGATTATTATTGAAATCTCAAAATCATTCCAAGAGTTTGGAATAAGTGCAGAATTAAACGGAGGTGATGATGAATCGGGTAATGTTTATTTAAAAATTAACCTCGACCCAAAATCCCCTATTCATCAACAAGTCAGAAAAAATACAGAGCGTATGATTCAAACTTTTTTGGATTATAGGTACGGTGGTGATGAAAATTCTGATTTTCAAAAAGAAGCGGCATAAGGAGAGAAAAATGGAAAAGCAATGTGAACGATGCGGAAATACTTTCCAATCAAAAAGAGATACAAAAAAATTTTGCTCGGAAACCTGCAAACAGTATGCGTATTTAATTCGGCATGGATTAAATATACCACGACTCCATATCGTAACTAACGTCAATGACACTAAACAACAGCATTTAAACATGGAAGAAAAAATAACCTTTAAACAACCTCTTATCATAAAATTGATTGAGGACTTTATGAATAATCAACGTGATTTAGATTCAATGATTTCTAATCCCGATTCTTATTGGAATAAAAATGATGCGCTTATGATAAAATGGGTTAATATGCGATTGAAGTGTATTCTGCATAACCTGATTCGGTTAAGCTACAAGCCGAAAGTTTTCCCTGCAACATTATCGGCATTGTCAGGAGCTATGATGCAATTCGTACGTTCCAATAAATACAGATTGCTACCAGAAAATTATCCGTACAAATTTTTTATAAAACAACTTACAGAAAAAATAAGAGAGGTAACAGAGCAATCAGCGAACTACTCTGAAATAAAATTGCCTTTAACCCAAAGAAGGAAAGCTGAGTTCATTGCTATTCTTTATAATCTTTCCTCAGTAACACCTTTGAGAAAATTTAGTGAGTTAACATTTGACTAATTAAAATCTAAATAAAATAATATTTATTGTATATCTAAAATATAATCAATAACATTGTAACGTGTTGATTATCAATATAAATACTTGCCAAATGGGGCTTTGTATTGATTAAAAAATCAACCAAATATTGGAATGCGAAATGAACGAAAAGAAAATTATAAAAGGGGATTTAACACTGAATGAACTAAGAACATTTGAAGGTTTTGAAAACGTTTCAGACGAAGAAGGTGTTGCAATACTCGATACCATTATTAAATTTTCAGACATCGTAGTTTCGATTTATACAAAACAAAAAAATAATACAGAACAAGACAACGACCATTATTCAATAGCAGCATAAAACTTATTCTATGAAAAACGACTTGAGTATTTTTAAATCTTTTGTGAAACCAAGCAATCAGCTTATAAAACCTACTACCACCAATAGTGTTATCTACACAAGGGTTTCTACAAAAGAACAGGCAGATAATAATATGAGCCTTGATACTCAATTAAAATTGTGCAAGCAGTTTGCCAATAAAAATGGGTACATCGTTATGGAGAGTTTTGGCGGGACGTATGAAAGTGCTAAGAACGATGAACGGAAAGAATTTAATAAGATGCTTTCTTTTGTAAAAAAGAGCAAAGAAAAAATATCCTACATTATCGTTTATAGCGTTGACCGTTTTTCAAGGTCAGGTGCAAATGCTATTTATCTCAAGGAACAACTACGGCATCAGGGCGTTCACATTCTTGCTGTAACGCAGCCATCAGATACCGCAACACCAAGCGGTAGCCTTCAACAAAATATTCAATTCATTTTTTCAGAATATGATAACCAACTCCGTAGAGAAAAATGTATGTCGGGCGTTAAAGAAGCTCTACTAAGAGGCGAATGGTGTCATAGGGCTCCCACAGGGTATGATAGCATAAAACGTAATGGACAAAGGGTTCTTGTAATTAACGAGGAGGGTAAACTATTACGAAAGGCTTTTGTATGGAAAGCAAAGGATGGGCTGTCAACAGAAGAAATAAAACTACGTCTTGAAAAAATGGGCGCTAAAATGTGGCATCAAAAATTAGCATATATTCTTCGTAACCCTTTTTATTGTGGTATAATTTCGCACGCATCTCTTGAAGGGCAAATCATTGAAGGGAAGCAAGAGAAATTAGTTTCCAAAGAAATTTTCTTGAAGGCAAATGAAATACTCAAAGAAAACAAACAGGGCTATTCGATAAATTATGATAACGTTAATGTGCCTTTAAAGAACTTTCTAAAGTGTGGTCATTGCGGATATAATATGCCGGGGTATATCGTAAAAAAGAAAAATCTATGGTATTATAAATGCCGTAAAAAAGGATGTTGCAATAATAAAAGTGCAAATGAGCTTCATACGTTATTTACTGAAATCTTATCGTCATTTACGTTTCCCAAAAAATATCATAAAGTGATACAGGAACAAGTAACTCGTACTTACTATAAGAATTCCAAAGAGAATATAGACGATTCGGAGAGTTTAAAGAATCAATTGAATGTTATTCAAACTAAGTTGGAACGATTAGAAGAAAGGCATATCACAGAAGAAATAAGTTCTGAAATGTTTAATAAATACCAAGCCAAATTTAAAACAGAAGCTGCCGAAATTCAGAAAATAATTCACAAATCGGCAGGACAGGTGTCGAACCCAAATGAAGTGAGCGAAACAGCATTAAAATATGCCACTAACTTCAATGAAATGTGGGATTCGGGAGAATATCAAGATAAGCAACGATTTCAATATTTATTATTTCCTGACGGTTTGGTGTATGATAAGAAAAAAGGAAGTTGTCGAACCGAAAGAATTGATTCCACTTTTTTAGGAATCGTAATAAAATCGCAGGCTTTAGCCAATAAAAAAATCGGAATACCTGCATTAGGATTGCGGTATTCCGATTTGGTGGGCCCACTTGGCCAATCTGTAAATTTCTTGATTTTTTCTGATTTTTATTCCTTTTAAACATACCGTATTTATTGGTGTTTTATCAAAATTCAATCCTTCATAAAAACTTGAAAAATATGATCAAAAGTAACAAAACAAAACCGTCACCAAAACCGTCACCTTTCTAATCCATCTCAGCATAGGCTATTTATCTATTTAATTTTCAAGTATTATTTGAATTTCCTTTATTACTTTTTTTATATCTTCAGAATTATATTCCTCGGGAAATATAGTGTATGTTATGATTAATGATTTTAGGATTAATTCTGCCGTTTTTTTTAAATGTCTTTTGGTTTCTTCATTGAAATTATTTTTTATTCTAAATAATGCGTCAATTGCATTATGAATGTCAGAATTGTTATTAGACCAAATATAATCGAAAACCGGCCAACATAATTCAAATAATTCAATTGCTTTTCCTTCTTCATTTTTTTCAATAGGAAGAAAAAAAAGTTTTACAGGTTTTACCGTTTTAGGTAAATCTTTATGGGCAAATAAATTAATACACTCACAATAGTAGCAATCAAATGAAACCTCAGAATACTTTATCAAATTTAATTGATCTATTACTTCTTTACCTATTATAATTCTCATTCCTGAGAGCTTACTGCATTCGGAAGTCAAATAGGCTCGTGTGATACCAAGCCCAACAATATTATTAAACTCGTCATTATTATAAAAAGCATCGTGTGGCTGTCTTGTTAAGGACCCAATATCCATAAATCTCAAAGTCCAATCTTTAACAACTCCAGACCTCAACAATGGTGTATATTTTTCGGGAAAATTGCCATTGTAACAAAATGTAACATTAAAGATGCTATGAAGTGAAAACAATAATGCGAAAGGATCATTTGATTCTAAATAGATACAATCACTAAATGATTTAATGAAAATTTTGTCTGAATCTATTTGATTGTGTCTAATTTGTTTTAATTGCCCAGAGATTGAACTAAATAAATTCGTATAAATGCTCTCTAAAATATTAATTTTCTCATCTATACTTAAAGTACAAGATTGAACAATATTCTTATATCCTAAGACATCAACAAAAGAACAGTACTTATTTTCTGGTTTCATATTAGTCATCTACCAAAAATACAAAATCCACC
>CAIXIP010000178.1 GCA_903919535.1 uncultured Bacteroidota bacterium
CCAGTTTTACGAAATTTACCTTCGTCTGTAAATTTCTTTATTTTTCTAGTAATTGTCTGGCGAGTACAACCATATAAAAAAGCCATCTCTTTTATTGTTAGAGGTTTTAATTCGGGTATATTATTTTGTACTCTAATAATTTTATCAGTAATAAATAAAATTAATTTTTGATGAAGGTGTTCATATAATTGACGATCCGGACAATTTAAGTAACGATTATTAAATTCAAGTTCCCATTTCTTTAATTCAATTTCTAACGCTTGACCCTTTAACTGATCAATAGCAAAGAACATAGAGTTGAAATCCGATTGAAAGCAATCAATAGATCCCATCATTTCTGCACCAGTGAATAAACCTCGTTTTACAGCTTCCATATTCAAAACAGAATCAGGTATCACATCTAATCCAGCAATAAAAACATCTTTGATAATCCTATTTCCTTTTTTCATTTTTAAATATTTTAGATTCTATTTTATTGGCTGTTTCTTGCAAATACTGATTCGTTATTTTTGCATAAATCTGAGTGGTTTTGATATTAGTGTGCCCTAGCCATTGACTTACAGCCTCTATTGAAGCGTTATTGCTTAATAAAATTGTAGTTGCACATGTATGCCTTGCTATATGAGTAGTTAAAGGTTTTTTAATTTCTGCTAATCTTCCAATAAATTTTAATATCCTATTTGCTTGTTGGTTCGTAGTTTTAGGCAATACTTTATTAGTTATTTCTCTCTCTGCACTATCGTATTTTTTAATAATGGCAAGAGCAGGTGGAAGTAGGGGTATATTTATTGATTCACCTGTTTTGGATTGTTTAAACGCAATTGTAAATTTTCCATCTTTGGCTTTCTTAATTTGATTCATTGAAACATTTATTGCGTCTTCATAACGCATTCCGGTATATACTTGCCAAATAAATGTATCTCTTATTTTCTCTGCTGTTAAATCATCTGATAGATCCAGCTTGATTATTTTATCAAGTTCTTCTTGTGTTAAAAATTCCCTTTTACTTGGAGTGTATTTTAATTTTGTGTGCTCAAACGGACTTTTTAAAATAATACCTTCTTGGTGTGCCTTAATAAATATAGTTTTCAATCTTACAAGATGCTTGTTGACTGTATTGCGTTCAAGGGTTTTAGTTGAACTGGGGATTTTATAATTAAGAAGATAAGATTCAAATTCATTAATGAAACTACTTCCCACTTTTGTGATTAATATATCTGGATTTCCTTTTTTGCTTTTTAAAAAATCCTTTAAATGTGATAATGTATCTTTATACCTTGAAATAGTTCCAGCTTTCAAAGTAGGATCTTGTTCTTTAAAGTCTATATGTGTTTGAAAAAAATCAACTAAATAAAATTCAGTCTTTTCTTTCCCGGAAATAATATTTTTAATTGTTTTAGAATCATAATCTATATTGTCTTTGTCAAGAGTCCTTTTAACAACAGAAATCTTCTCCGATAATTGATCAAGTTCTTCATTAATGATCAGATCCTTCTTTGCTCTTTGTTTTTGAGGATTCCAATCCTTTTCAAGCAAAAACTTATCTAAAGCTATTTCTGATTTTTTCCGATTTATTATGATACGACAATAAATAGGGAATCTGCCATCGGATTTCTTTTTACTTGTATTAGTATTCAGAAAAAAGGAGTAACTGAAGTTTTTAGTCATTGTTTACAGTTTTGGTGAAACACTAAAAATTTAGTGAAGCATTGGTGAAACAATTATAACTAAAATCGAGCCAAAGTGAAACAAAATGAAAACCAATCCGAGTTAACGGATTGGTTTAAAGCTCTTTGAAAGGGAAAGAAAAAAATAAGTGGAGTCGGAGGGATTCGAACCCTCGTCCAAACAAGGAATTAATATGCTTTCTACATGTGTAGCAAACTTTTAATTTTCGATAAACATAGGCAAATCTGCGAGCCAAAAGGTTTACTTAGCTTCTTTATCTCATCACGGATCAAAGCTCTCCGCAACTATTTCTTCATTTGTTATGCTTCACTGGAGACGCAGAAGATCAGAGCTTCTCCGGAAACAAAGGCACTTAATACTTGGTATTAAGCAGCCATAGCGTAGTTAGACTCGCTAGTTAGAATTTTGAGGATTAGGATTAACGTGTCATATTCACAACACACGACATGCTTACATAAAAATCGCACCCGCTGTCAAAACCGTACGACCCCATGTGATTCAAAGAACTTACACAAAGATACAACAGAAAATCAAGAATTAATACTAAAGAATGTTAAAACACTTGTTATTACACGTAAATACAGATCATTTTCTCATTAGGCAATAAAACTTATCTTTGGCATCCAAAATATAAAAACTAGTTTATGAATAAATTGAAAATAGGCGTTCTGCGCGAAGAAAAATCACCTCCTGATAAACGTGTTCCTTTAACACCATTGATCTGTGCTGAATTGACCAGGAAATATCCTCATATAGAAATAGTAGTTCAACCAAGCAAGATTCGTTGTTACGAAGATGCTGAGTATACTGCTTTTGGTGTGCCTTTGCAGGAAGACCTTACTGATTGTGATATTTTAATGGGAGTGAAGGAAGTGCCTAAAGATCTTTTAATTCCAGGAAAAAAATATTTTTTCTTTTCTCATACATTAAAAAAACAGCCTCATAATCAGAAACTGATGAAAGCTTTGATAGAGAAGAAAATTCAGATGATTGACTATGAAACATTAACTGATAAAAACAACAATAGAATTATTGGTTTCGGCCGTTTTGCTGGTATTGTTGGTGCATACAATGGGATTTTAGGGTACGGAAAAAAATACGATCTTTTTCAGCTGAAACCTGCAAATATGTGTAGAGATAGAGCAGAAATGGAAGAAGAATTAAAACGAGTTAAACTTCCTAACATTAAAATTGCTTTGACTGGTGGCGGACGAGTTGCAAATGGTGTTATCGAAACGTTGAGTGCTTTGCGTATTCGCAAGGTCACTCCCGAAGAATTTTTAATGGCATCTTTTCGTGAGCCTGTTTATTGTCAACTGAATCCACGTGATTATGTGGAGCGTAAAGATGATCACAATTTCGACCTTCACGATTTTTTTAAACATCCTGAACATTTTGTTTCTGTTTTTCAACAGTATGCAAAAGTAACTGATATTTTTATTTCAGCTCACTTTTGGGATCCTAATGCACCAAAAATGTTTGAACTTTCTGATATCAATGATCCAAAGTTTCATATTAGCGTAATTTCCGATATTACTTGTGATATCAATGGCTCTGTTCCAACTACAATTAGATCAACTACAATTGCAAGTCCTTTTTATGGATATAATGTAAAGGAAAACAAAGAAGATTTGCCTTTTAATAAAGATACTATTTGTGTTATGGCCGTAGATAATTTACCTTGTGAATTGCCACGCGATTCAAGTGATGATTTTGGAAAAGATTTGATGGAACGAGTACTAACATGCATCATTTCTGAAGATAATGATAAAGTGATAGAAAGAGCGTCTATATGCAAAGAAGGAAAGCTTATGCCAGCATTTGAATATTTAAGTGATTACGCATATTAATTATTTGTTGAAATGATCATCGGAATAGGAACTGACATTGCTGAAGTGTTGCGTATCGCTAAAGGTCTCGAAAAAAAAGGCTTTAGGGAAAAGGTCTTTTCCAAGAACGAAATAATTTATTGCGAAACGAAAACCAATAAAAACGAAAATTATGCGGCTCGTTTTGCAGCTAAAGAAGCTCTGTTTAAAGCATTAGGAACAGGTTGGCGTGGTGGACTCGCTTTCAATGAAGTAGAAGTTGTGAATGACGAAATGGGTAAACCAAGTATTCAGTTAATTGGTGAAACAGCTAAAATCATTGAAAAAAGAAATGTAAAATCAATTCATGTTTCCCTTTCTCATACCAAAGAAACTGCTATTGCAACAGTTATCTTGGAAGGAGAATAATTGTTCATCTTATTATTGTAGCAAGAAAAATATTTTTTTCTTGCTATTTTTTTTGCATTATTGCAGACTAATATCATAAAAACATTGTAAAATATTTTAAATGATGAAATTACAAAATTATGCATCCGGAAAATGGATAGCCGGAGAAGGAGAAGGTCAAGCATTATTTAATGCAATCACAGGAGAACAAATAACTACAGCAAGTAGTAAAGGACTTGATTTTTCTGAAATGATGAATTATGCCCGTAAAGTGGGCGGACCAGCCTTGCGCAAGATGACTTTTCAGGAACGTGGCAGAATGCTCAAAGCACTCGCAATGCATTTGCAAGACAAAAAAGAAGATTTTTATAAGGTAAGTTGGGCTACTGGTGCTACTCGCACTGATAGCTGGGTGGATATTGAAGGTGGTATTGGCAACTTATTTACATATGCCAGTTTACGCAGACAATTTCCTGATGAAACATTTTGTTTGGATGGCGATGTAGCAAAGCTTAGTAAAAATGGCACTTTTATAGGTCATCATATTTGCGTTCCGAAAGAAGGTGTTGCTATTCATATCAATGCATTTAATTTTCCTGTATGGGGAATGTTGGAAAAAATTGCAGTTAATTTATTAGCAGGTGTTCCTGCTATCGTTAAGCCAGCAACCGTTACATCATTTTTAACAGAAGTGGTTGTACGAGAAATTGCTGCTTCAAAAATCTTACCTGAAGGTGCATTGCAATTAATTTGCGGAAGTGCTAACGGAATTTTAGATCATATTGAATCACAAGATATTGTAACGTTCACGGGTTCTGCAAGCACAGGAATGATGCTGAAGGCACATCCAAGATTGATACAGGAAGCCGTTCCGTTTAATATGGAAGCTGATTCCTTGAACTGTTGTGTGCTAGGATCAGACGCAACTCCAGGAACAGTCGAATTTGATATTTTTATTAAAGAAGTGCAACGTGAAATGACCACCAAAGCAGGACAAAAATGTACTGCTGTGCGTAGAATTATTGTTCCTGAAAATTTAGTGGAAGATGTGCAAATAGCATTGGGTAAACGTTTGGCGCAAACTGTAATTGGTAACCCTCAAGTTGAAGGTGTTCGGATGGGAGCTTTGGCAGGCAAATCTCAACAAAAAGAAGTTGCAGAAAAAGTTATGCAATTAGCAAAAACGCAAGAAATTGTTTTTGGAGATCTTGAAAAATTTGTTGTTAGTGGAGCAGATAAAAACAAGGGCTCTTTTATGTCGCCAATACTATTCTTAAATAAAGATCCGTTTAAATTTCTGGATTGTCACAATATTGAAGCATTCGGACCGGTAAGTACCATTATGCCTTATAAAACAATTGCAGATGCAATAGAATTGGCGAAGATGGGTAAAGGTTCATTGGTTTGCTCTATTGTTACAGGTGATGATAAAATTGCAAAAGAATTTGTAATTGGTGCAGCTTGCATGCATGGTCGTATATTAGTTTTAAATGCTGATTGCGCAAAAGAAAGTACAGGTCATGGTTCGCCAATGCCATTGCTCACACATGGTGGTCCAGGCCGTGCAGGTGGAGGAGAAGAGATGGGTGGAAAACGTGGAGTGTTTCATTATTTGCAACGTACCGCTATTCAGGGTTCTCCAACTACTTTAAGTAATATCACCAACAATTATCAATATGGAGCAAAATATATATTAAAAGACATTCATCCGTTCAAACGTTATTTTGAAGAATTGGAAATCGGTGAAACGTTGATTACTGAAAAACATAAAGTAACATTAGAAAATATTGAAGCTTTTGCAGAATTAAGTGGAGATAAGTTTTATGCTCATATGGATGCAAATTCTTTAGATGGAACAATATTTACCGGTCGTGTAGCACATGGCTATTATATTTTATCCAGAGCTGCAGGTTTATTTGTTGATGCCCCCAAAGGTCCTGTATTATTGAATTACGGAATAGATGAATGTCGTTTTACCAAACCAGTTTATCCTGGAGCAGAAATCGGGGTTCGTTTTACGTGTAAAGAAAAAGTTGATCAAGAGAAAAAAACACCTGAAGATATCGCAAAAGGTATTGTAAAATGGTTAGTTGACGTGTATGACGAAACAGGGGAAACTGTTGCTATTGCAACCATTTTAACAATGGTAAAAAAGAAAAATCAGGAATAAATTATCGAAAACAATGAGACTATTTGAGAGTATGTTTCGCATCAGGAAGCATATTCTCTAATGTCCAATCTAATTGTTTTACGAACTCGGATCTCCGCGCTGCACAATTTTTTACAGAACAAATAGGGCAGGAGTCAGGTAAACATGGATCGGCATGAATAAAAAATTCTACTTCGCCTTCCAATTTATCTTTTATCAGGTTTTCTACAGCTGTAACTTCAAGGTGGGAATCTTCAAGCTTTTCATACCAAGGCAAAGTTATGTGCGAATCAACATGTAAATGCGCCCCGTATTTTAATACACGTAAATTGTGCATGTCAATCCATTTTTCACTTCTATTTTTATTCAATATTTCAACAACTTGATTTAGTTTTTTGTAATCAGCTTCATCTAATAAACTGTTCACCGATTCCTTGATTAATTTAAATCCGGTAACGAAAATATAAAAGCCAAATAAAATTGCAATCACATTATCAAGCCAGTTCAATTTTGTAAAATAAATAACTATCAAGCCAATCACTAATCCAACACTAGAAACAGTATCGGAAACTAAATGCTTTCCATCAGCAACCATTAAAGAGGAATTTTTTAATTTACCTTGCTTAATTAAATAAGCTCCCATAAAGTAATTGGCTGTTCCTGCAAATACAGAAATATATACACCGATATCAATGGAACTTATTTCAGTAGGATGAAAAAATGCCATGATTGATTTTACAATTATTGATCCTCCAGCAATAATTATTAAACCGCCTTCAATTCCAACCGATAAATATTCAATTTTACCATGTCCATATGGATGTTTTTCATCTTTTGGTTGTGATGCATAGTAAACACTGAATAATGCAAAACCTCCCGCAACAACATTAATGATACTTTCTAAAGCATCCGTTAAAATTGCGTTTGAGTGGGTTATAATATAAGCGCTAAACTTTATAACCAATAGCACAATGCTAAACATAAGCATCATGCGCATGGTTTTAATTTTGAATAAATTGCTTTCTGAAATCATATTACAAACATACTCATTAAGTCGTGAAAGAAATATGAGATTCACTAGAAAAATTTATCTTTGATAAAACAAAAAAAAAGATGGAATCGTTTTTTAAAGATCTAAAAGTAGTTGAACTAGCAAATGTTTTGGCTGGTCCTGCAGTGGGAATGTTTTTTGCGGAATTAGGTGCTCAAGTAATAAAAATAGAAAACAAACTAACAAATGGTGATGTTACACGAAGTTGGAGGTTAGCTGCCGAAAATAAAGAAACAACAATATCAGCTTATTATGCATCTGTCAACTGGAATAAAAGAAGCGTTTTTCTTGATTTGAATAAATCGGAAGATAAACAACAAGTTTATAATTATATTAAAGATGCTGATATAGTTATTTCAAACTACAAGCCGGGTGATGATCAAAAATTAGGCATGGATTATGAAACACTTAAAAAAATTAATTCAACACTTATTTATGCTCATTTAACAGGCTTTGGGAAGTTCAATAAAAGAACAGCATACGACCTTGTGCTTCAAGCCGAAACAGGTTTTATGTATATAAATGGCACAAAAGAAAGTGGCCCATTGAAGATGCCTGTTGCACTAATTGATGTATTAGCTGCGCATCAGATGAAAGAAGCAATTTTGATAGCCTTGATAAAAAGAATAAAAACCGGAAAAGGGTCTTCTATACATGTTTCTTTATTTGATTCTGCTATAGCTTCATTGGCAAATCAAGCTAGCAACTGGCTTATGACAAAATTTGATCCTCAACCAATAGGATCTTTGCATCCAAATATTGCGCCTTATGGAGAAACATTTATTACCAAGGATAAAAAGCAAATTGTGTTAGCAGTGGGTAATGATAAACAGTTTGAAAAATTATGTGTTTCATTAAACTGTGAAGAACTATTTAAGAATGTGAAATTCGCTTCGAATTCGAATCGAGTGAAAAACAGGAATGAATTATTCCTTTTACTTCAACCAATTTTCGAAAATCGGATTTCAGCAGAATTAATGAATAATTTCATTTTAAAAGATATCCCTGCGGGTATAGTAAAATCAGTAAAAGAGGTTTTTGACACTCCTGAAATAAACTCTTTAATTTTAACAGAGAATAACGGTGTTGATAATGAGTCGAAAAGAGTAAAAACTCTTGCTTTTTCTATCTATGATTGATTTTCAACGCTCAATTGAATACTTTTGGGGTCGGATAGTTTTCAAAATAGACTTTTTTCCTTTATATTTGTTAAATTAAATTAAAAGTGTAAATTTTTATTTTCAAGATGAAATTTAAAAAACTATTCTTCATTTTATTAATTCTTCCTTTTTTTGCTTCTGGTCAAGCAATGAAAGGCTATAAGCATGGTAAGAATAAAGGAGGATTTTCTACAGGCAAGAAAAAGCCTCGTAAAGAATATATCTTGGGACTTGGCGTAGCTAACTTTTTAGGTGATTTAGGGGGGGCTAATCAAATAGGTACACATTTTGTAAAGGATCTTGAGATTTCAATGACACGTCCATCAGCTGCTCTTGGAATGCGTTATAAATTTAATAAACGTGTAGCAGTAAAAGGTGGATTTTATTATCAGTTAGTTAGTGGATATGACAAATTAACTAAAGAACCATTTCGAATGAATCGCAATTTAGCTTTTCGTTCCAGTCTTTATGAAATTTCTGTTCAAGCCGAATTCTATTTTACGAGAGAGCAATCTGGCCACCTTTATAAAATTAAGAATGCAAAAGGAATGAAGAGCTATGATTTTCAGGCGTATATTTTTGTGGGATTTGGTGGTTTATATTTTAATCCGAAGGCAAATTATAATGGCCGATGGGTTGCTTTACAACCATTAGGAACTGAAGGACAAGGCTTGCCTGGCGGTCCTAAAAAATACAAAAGGATTACTGCGTGTATTCCTTACGGATTAGGTGTTAAAGAAGCATTGAATAAAGATTGGAGTGTTGGAATGGAAGTTGGTATGAGATATACTTTTTCTGATTATATTGATGATGTTAGCACTAACTATTATGATAATGCGGCTATCGGTACAGCACACGGTCAAATGGCAGCTGATTTAGCTGATCCTTCTCTTCATAGAATGCCACCTGAATTAGGTGGTGACAATACAGGTTCTTGGCAATCTGCTCCAGGCCAACAACGTGGAAACCCAAGAGATAAAGATGCCTATATGTTCATTAATATTACAGTATCTTATAAAATGCCTTACAAACGTAGAACTCGTTCGAAATTCTAATTTTGGATCTAAAAAATATAATATTATTTGAGCCTCAAACCCCTAACGAGTTTGAGGCTTATTATTTATTACGTTTCGAAATTTTACGTAAGCCCTGGAAAATGCCTCTCGGAAGCGAAAAAGATGAATTGGAAAACGAATCCATTCATATAATGGCTTGCGATGAGAATAAAAACATATTGGGTGTTTGCCGACTACAATTTAACTCTCCAGCTGAAGCTCAATTGCGTTATATGGCAGTAAAAGAAGGCACTCAAGGTTTAGGTGTCGGAAAAAAACTAATAGAATTTGCTCAAGAAAAAGCTAAACAAAAAGGTACAGAAAAAATAACCTTACAGTCTCGTGAGATCGCAGTTGGTTTTTATGAAAAATGTGGATTTAAGGTCATTGAAAAAAGTTATTTGATGTGGGACGAAATCCAACATTACCTTATGGAGAAAGCCCTTTAACAATTCTACCTATATTTAAATAAACGGCAACAATTCCTTATTAATGATCTTATTTATTTCATCTGCTTTATTAATGATCATAAAATGTGTTCCGTTTTTTATGGTATAATCACAATTCGAAATTAGTCTATGTGGTAAAATCTGATCAGCATTTCCATGAATATGAACCACACTTTCCGGATACTCTTTATTATCCCATTTCATGATACAATGAACCGCTCCTTTAAAATAGTCTTTAGGAGATGCATCAAGCATTTCCCGAAATCTTTTTGATTGTTCTTCTGTAGTTACACCAAATTGTTTTTTTAATAAAAATGCTGCATTTTTATATGTACTGTCACTTATATACTTGTACAATGGTATATTCGTCCAAATTTTTATTTTTTGCGGAACTTCAGCTCTAGATTTACTGCTCGAAACAATAAATGTTTTTACAGGTTTTAATTTTTTTGCAATTTCCATACAACACATTCCACCAAACGAAACACCTATCAATGCAAAAGATTGAGAAGTATCTATCTGTTTTGCAAGTCGCATGGCATAGCTTGCCAACGATTCATTTTTAAATGGCGTTTCCCATTTAATATGATGGATCAGACAATTATTTAATTTTAGGTTTTTAAATAATCTTCCATCAACCCCCATTCCCGGAATACAATATACATTTAGCATAAAACAAAGATACTTACAATCGGGATTTAAACCAATCTAAGGTTTCTCTTCTTGCTTCCCTTAGGTGCGCCCCAGTCCATATATGATATGCACCTTCCATTGTTACTAATTTATTTGAAACACCTAGATTGTCTAACTTCGTTTTCATCCTGACAGCATTACAATATGGTACACCAGGGTCTTCTGTTCCGTGTATTAGAAGCGTAGGGACGGAATTGCTTTTCAAATTCCAATAAGGTGATGCAGCTTTAAAACGAAGTGTATCATTTGAATTATTAAGGGCGCAACCTGTGTATATTTTGAAAAGTTGCTCAGCTCCAGTTATATTTAATTGGTCTTCATCAATTAAATTAGTAAGGCCAGCCCAAGAAGCACATGCTTTTATTTTCCCATCTTCATTGTAAAGATAGGAGGTTAGCATTGCAAGGTGCCCGCCTGCACTATGGCCTGCCAAACCAAAACGAGTAGTTGAAATTTGCCACTTTTCGGATTTTGAGCAAATGAAATCGATTGCTTTTCTAATATCCAAAAGCAGATCAGGATGATGAACTGCAGTGATATCCGAAGCGTATCTGTAGTTCATAGTAACACAAGCAATGCCTTCATCAGCAAAATCTTGGATATCCTTTGCGAAATAATTTTTATTTCCCATTACCCAAGCACCACCATGGATTAGGATTACAACGGGAGTATTCGTTGTTCTGTTTTTTGGTAAAGCGATATCGAAATAGTTTCGAAAACTATCTCCATATCGGATATCATATAATGTTTGTTTGCGATCAGGTTTCAGAAATCCTTCTTGAAAGGATTCTTCTTTTTTACAAGTGATGAAAAATGTTGAAAGCACAAAAACTACGGAGATAATTTTGAGGTGTTTCATAGTACAAGGAGTTTTAGTGAAACTATAACCTCAAAACGAAGAGTATTGGAAAATATTATTTTAGAAATTTGTTTTTATAATCTTCTCTACTTCTGTTGATTACTTCAAAAGCTTCTTCACGGCCGTAAATGTTAGTAATTTCACAAGTTAATTTTTCTTGTCCTGGAATGTTTTTATAAGTTAAAAAGTAATGTTTCAAACGATTTAGTATAGCTTCAGTACAATCAGAAATATCTTTCCATTGTTCAAAAACTTCGTCATCTTTCATCACTGCAATTATTTTATCATCAGCTTCTCCATTATCAAGCAATCGTAACCCTCCAATAGGATATGCCTGACACATTATGCCTCCTTGAATTACAGAACGTTCACTTAAAACACAAATATCTAAAGGGTCTCCATCTCCTTTTGTAACGACTCTGCCAGATTTTAATGCAGCATATTCTGCAATTTTTGTATCGCAGTATGTTTGTGGAATAAACCCATAAAGACTCGGGACAACATTAGAAAATTTTTGTGGACGATCAATTTTTAAATGACCGCTTTCTTTATCAATTTCATATTTTACGGTATCAGTCGGGACGATTTCAATAAATGCAGTAACAAGGTTTGGCGCTTTGGTACCAATGTTTATTCCATGCCAAGGATGTGCAATAAATTTATTTACCATAATTATTTAATTATAAAAAAC
>CAIXIP010000179.1 GCA_903919535.1 uncultured Bacteroidota bacterium
ACGGCTGATTTCACTCTTGATGCAAGATGAGATAGTGGAAGGAAAAGATGTTATATGGGTTGATCTTAATGAGGCGATAAGGCTTATAAGAACAAATCCTAATCCTGATTTATATCCTGATTCTATTGTTAGAGATGAGACGTTTATGATGAGTTTGTAGGTTTATATAAATAATGACATGAACCACATTTTGCAACATACAGTGAATAGCCCATATTTAGCTGATCGAAGGAAACATCATTCCATTTTTTTTTTGCAATATCTATATCTTCCATAGTTGGTTTGATGACAACTGGAGCGCAGCAAACTAGAAAGACACTTACAAAAAACAATAGCGAAATTTTATTTCTTAATCCATTCATTTTTCTAAAAACTAAAACCGATTAATAAACGTGCCTGCATTTTTTCGAATTCGTTGAGATCTAATTTCTCGGGATTACTTTTGTTCACTTGCAAATTAGCCAACTGTGGGGAAGCATTTAAAATAAGGAAAAAAGAATCTCCAAAATAAGATAGTGTTGGGCCACCAAATATGGCAGAATGCTCCTTTTTGCCACCAACAAAAACATTTTGTTCCCTTGCTTCCAAGCCAAGGCCAAAACGAGGATTGAGCATTCTCATATATGCGAGGTCAAATTCAGCTTGCATTTCTTCCTCTGCTTCTGCTTTCCCCTTTTTAACATCAAATTTCATTTCATATTCTGCAACAAGGTTTAAGGCAAAAACATTTTTTTCTGTTCGCTTATCCATGATCAATTTTCCTTCTATTTCTATTTCGCTTGGCGCAAAAGTAAATTCAGCATAAAGTGCAGAACCTACCCTATTTGCTACAGGGTCTGAAAGTTTTAGTTTCCATTCACTTGAAACAGAAAACAGGGTTGATTTAAATATTCCATCCATGGAAGTATCTGCAATACCTCCAAGAGTGTCTTTATGAGCTCCCTCAGCTGTATGTTCAGTATTTATATAAACGGAAGTTTGCAATTTATCAGTTAGCCCAACTTCTAATTCTATACGTTGATCCAAACGGTTATAAAAATAGTTGCGACCAGCCTTGAAGGTATTCCACATTTCAATATCTTTTGCTCCTTTTGGAAGTGTTGTGCTTTGATAAGTATTAACAAACACTCGATCCTGTGCTTGCGCAAAAAGAGGGGTTAACGCAATTAGTACAATAATTAAGAAGAATCTATAGTTCATAATATCAATTATTTTTATTTAGATTGATTTAAATTAACAACACAAAAATAATCTGAATAAGGGATTTGGGCAATACCTTAAAGATGGTATATTGTAAAAAAATTATATTAAAAACTCGTACAATTCTAATTAGAAAAGAAGTGATATATAATTAATTTGGGGAAGAAAATGCAAAATGGTTTGGGCTAACCAAATTTTCTCGGACAGCAAATAACACCAAACCAGCTGTATTATTAAGTCCTAATTTAGCCATAATATTTTTACGATGAGTAGTGACAGTATGTGCACTCAAGAAGAGTTTATCCGCGACTTCTTTATTTGATAATCCTTCAGCGATAAGTTTGATGATTTCCATTTCTCGTTCAGAAACATTTATCCCATCGCAACTATAATCGGCAAGATCGATAGGTTTTGTTCCATTCAGAATCGCTTCCACAATTCTACCACAAACAAATTTTTCTCCTTTTGCCGTTTTATAAATAGCTTCCATAATTTCATCCTGGTCACATTCCTTCAACAGGTGGCTAACAATACCCAGATTAAATGCTCTAGCAACAATTCTATTACTTTGAACTAAGGTTATCGCCAGCAGTTGAGTTCTTGGGAATTTCTTTTTTATTTGAGCTATGCTATCAATATTAAAATTTGCAGATGTATAATCAATAATGATCAAATCAGGATCTAAAATATCAGCCATTGCAATCATTTCAGATATGCTCTTTGCCTCATCCAACAATTGAAATTCAGAGCATTCATTGATTAATAACGCCAGGCCTTTGCGGCTTAAAAAATTACTGTCGGCTATAATTATTTTTATCTTTTTCACGAGATTTTATTTAGACTGATTATAAATAATAGTCAAAAGTAAAATTTCATAAGTGAGGAAGCAAATTTTCGAAGGTGATTTTTAATGATTTTCATCATGCAATAATGATGATTTTGAATTTTTCTTGTTCTCAAAACAAGATAAATACCTTCGGGTTTATTTCAGGAAGTCAACGCTTGTACTTTCTCCTTCAATAGCTAAAACAGTATTCTTAAAAACACTTTGAGCCTCAATCAGTAATGGATCCAAATCTTTATAACGAGCGGAATAGTGTCCTATCATTAATTTTACAACTTCTGCTTTTAGTGCCAAAGTAGCAGCTTGTAATGCTGTAGTATGAAAAGTTTCTTTAGCGCGGTGCTCCATATTATGCATAAAAGTAGCTTCATGATATAGGAGATCAACACCTTTAATAACCTCAATTATTCGCTCATCATAACAAGTATCGGAGCAATATGCGTAGCTGCGTGGAGCAACTTTATTTGATACTAACTCATTATTTGATATCACAGTCCCATTTTCAAAAACTAAGTCTGCACCGTTTTTTATCGAGGAAATTTCTTCATATGATAGTTTGTATTTGTTTATCATCTCCTTTGAAATATTTGCCATAAGAGGTTTTTCTTTAAATACAAACCCACAACAAGGGATACGATGGTTCAAAACAATTGTCCTTACTTCTACCCGCTCATCTTCAAATATCAAGTCACTATTAATATACTTATGAGGATGATAAATAATATTATATTTCAAATACGTTTGAGAATGTTTGTTTTGAACATTGATAATTTCTTCTAATTCGGCAGGGCAGTATAAATGTAAATCAAATGTACGACCAAGAAGATGCATGCTAGAAAGCAATCCGAGTAAGCCAAGATAATGATCGCCATGCAAATGACTTATAAAAATATGATTTATGCGCTGGAATTTCAGTTTGAATCTACGTAATTGAATCTGGGTGGCTTCCCCACAATCTATTAAAAAAAACCGCTCAGCTATATTTAATAGCTGAGCGGTTGGATTACGTTTTGATGTTGGCGTTGCACTGCTGCAACCTAAAATAGTTAATTCAAAATTTTGCATTATTTGCTAGCAACAATCATCCTTTTAGTGATTGTCTGGTCTCCATTTTTAATAGAATACATATAAACCCCAGGAGCAAAAGTATTAGCTTCGATATTTATGCTGTTAGCACCTTTATCTGCTTTGAACGAATTTGAATAAACAACTGAACCAAGCAGATTAAATACTTTAAAATCAACATTATTAGAATTTACAGATGAAAAACGAATTTCTGATTTTCCAGTAAATGGATTTGGTGCATTTTGTTCAACCTCAAATTTTGTAAGATCTAAAGTTTCAACACTTGCAGGAGCAGTGATAACAAGCTTATAATCAAAATTATCTGGCGCTGGTGACCAAATATATATTACTAGTGCTAATGCACGAGCTTGTGAAGTAATTTTAATTGGGAAAGTACCAACAGTATTTGGTGTACCCGATACAACTACACATCCATTACCAGGTGCTGACCAATAACAATGCTGTGTCATCGTATAACCAGAAATCCCGGATGCTCCTGAAGGAGTGTTTGAACCACTTCCATCATAAGACAATCCAATATTAGATAAAGGAACAAAATTACCAGTATTTGTTAAATCAATAAGTACATCTTGAACAGCAAAATGTGTCAAATTATAAGTAGAACCTCCACTAACTGTTGTAGATGGAATTTTAATACTCATTGTAGTTGTATAAGCTTGGTTCACAATACCAGAAGGAATACCAGTAGTGCTATCAGGACAAATACCATGATCTGCACCAACTGCAATACACGATAAATCAGGTATACAAGATACTTGAGCGAAGGAATTTACGCTTCCAAAAGTTGAAATTAATGCAAAAGATAGGAGTAGTTTTTTAATCATTTTTTTACGGTTTAAAGGGTTAATAATTATTTGAAAAATTATACATGAACGGGAATCAATTCTTTTGCTTCATCAAGTGTATTGGTTATGCTTAATATAGTATCCAATTGAGAAATTGAAATTAATTTTTTTACAGGTTCCTGTAAATTACACAATACCAATAAGCCACTACTGTTTTTACACAATCTATTTGCCACTAAAATAGCACTCAATCCAGATGAATCTGAATAGCGTGATAACGCCATATCTAAAATTATATTTTTTACACCGTCAGAATTCAATATTACCAACTCAGATTTAAGAAAAGGAGCAATATTGCTATCCAATTTCTCACATTGAAGTTTAATAATGGTGTATTTTTCGGTCTTTTCTATCTGGAAATTCATGACATAAATGTTTTAACAAATATATAAAAAAATTACCTTAAAAAAAAATGATTGAAAGTAAAAATAGAAAGTAATTAAGCTCTTCCAGCTAGCAAAAACAATACAGCCATTCGAACAGCTACACCATTTTCAACTTGTTCCAAAATAATACTTTGGTCGCTATCAGCAACATCACTGGTTATTTCAACACCTCTGTTGATTGGCCCCGGATGCATGATAATGATCTTTTTTGACAGTGAATCCAATAGATCTTTGTTTAAGCCAAATAGCATAGTATATTCACGTAAGGAGGGGAAAAATTTAATATCTTGTCGTTCAAGCTGAATACGTAACATATTTGCTACATCACACCATTCCAATGCTTTTCGCAAATTATGCTCTACTTTTACACCTAAATGACTTATATATTTTGGAATTAATGTGGTTGGTCCGCAAACCATTACTTCAGCACCTAATTTTTGTAAGCAGAAAATATTAGATAAAGCAACTCGCGAGTGAAGCACATCTCCAACAATAGCTATTTTCTTGCCTTTTATACTTCCTAATTTTTCTTTAATTGAGAATGCATCCAATAATGCTTGAGTAGGATGCTCATGTGCTCCATCTCCGGCATTAACGATCTTGGCATCAATATGTTTTGAAAGAAATACAGCTGCTCCAGGATTCGGATGACGCATAACTACCAAATCCACTTTCATCGCAAGAATATTGTTTACCGTATCAATAAGGGTTTCACCTTTTTTTACAGATGATGCTGCAGCTGAAAAATTTACAACATCAGCACTAAGGCGCTTTTCTGCTAATTCGAAAGAAAGCTTTGTACGAGTCGAATTTTCGAAAAATAAATTGGCAATAGTAATATCTCGAAGGGAAGGTACTTTTTTAATTGGACGGTTAATGACTTCTTTAAAACTTTCAGCCGTGTTTAAAATTAAATTAATATCATCAGCTGTTATCTCTTTAATTCCAAGTAAGTGTTTTGTACTTAATTTAGTCATTAGTCAATGTTCATTAAAATTGGTTCAACTTGATAATAACGTTACTTTGTCAGCTCCATCAGATTCTTTCCATTCCACTTTCACCTTTTCGGATGCAATGGAGTCAATTATTTTTCCAATATATTTTGCTTGTATAGGCAAATGACGACTCAATCTTCGATCGATAAGTACAAGAAGTTCAACATCATTTGGTCGGCCAAAAGCGAGCATTGCATCTAAACCTGCACGAATTGTTCTTCCTGTGAACAATACATCATCTACCATGATCACATTTTTGTTTTCAATGATAAAATCAATTTCGGTAGCATTTGGCACTAATTCTTTTTGACGGAAATCATCACGATAAAAAGTAGTATCAAGGCTTCCGCATTTGATATCTTTTTTCTTTAAAATTTCAGAAAGCTTTTTTTGAATTCGTTTTGCAAAATAACTATGGCTATCTAACCATGTTTCATTTTTTATTTTTCCTTGTATGGCAATAT
>CAIXIP010000180.1 GCA_903919535.1 uncultured Bacteroidota bacterium
AAAAAAAAATAAAAAATTTTTTTCCAAAAAAAAAAAAAAAAAAATTTCATTATGAGCAAATCTGAAAAAAAAAACTACAGTTCTGCATCTACGGTCCATCAAAGTGATGAAGAGAGCGGATTTAAACCAGCTAGTGTAACAAAGAAGATTAGCAAGGCAAAGAAGTTTGAAAACATGTCACAGCTCTCAGCTGAGGTAAAGAAAGGCTTGTAGTAAAAAGGTGTTATGACATTACTGCATGACTTCAATGACACTAGTTGCTGGTAGAAATCTGACCCCAAAAACGGTTTGGTTAGAGGGTTTAAGATTATGTATACTCCTGAAATGAATGCACCTACATGGGGATAGTATCAGAACTAGTTTGCTTAGCCTACTATTTCTCTTAGTTACACCATCCTCGAGAAAGATTCGGTACTTTCATTAGTTCCTAAGATGAGCTAGAGGGGAATAACAACTAACATTGATGAAGTTGATAAGCAGAGCTTTGAAGAGAATTTTTTTAGAGACCCTCGCAAGATTGAATGAAAAAATTTTTTTTTATTAATAATAATTTCTAATTTTTTTTTAAGTTTACAGTCAATTTTTTTTTTATTTACATATTTTTTTATACAGTACATTTTTTTGAAAAAAAAATAATTTTTTTTATATCAATGCTCTTTTTTAAAAAAAGATACTTATGCCCGGGTTAAGAATAGTAACAGGAGCAATACCAGTAAAAAGTGGCAGCACCTGCAGCTCAATAGTCGTATACCGAACCGGCTCAACTTATGTAAAAGAGTCAACAAAATATTGAAATAAGAAAACCAAAATATGAATTATATAAAGAGGGTGTGGAAGTCTACGGACGAGTTTTACCCTCTCACTTTCTTACTCTGGTGGTGGGCAGACCCGGAAGCGGTAAGTCACACCTACTGTACGAAATGATTGATAATCCGGCATTGTATTTTAAAAAGTTTAACTTCGTGTATTTTATTACTCCTGGTACTATCGGTGATTTAAAGCTTACACCAGACAACCATTATAAACGATTTGACCTTGAGTGGATCTTCAAAAAGATAGAATCTATAAACTAGCAGATTAGATAGAAATAGCAGAGCTAAAAATTAGGAGTCATTAATGTGTTATTCGTGCTGGATGACTGCATTTCTGATATTAAAAAAGCCTAGACATCTCCGCTTTTGGGGTCTCTAATTTTTAACAGACGACATCTTGTGGTAGGTGGCACTGTTTCCCTTCTGATTACAGCATAGTATTACAAAGCCATCCCTCGCTACATTCGTGCAAATACAACTACCCTGATGATATTTGATATAATTCCGGAGGACTTTAAAATTATTTAACAGGAAGTTATCTACTGTAAGAAGAAACAGAAGATAATAAAAATTGCTGAAAAGATTTTTCAAACCAGGTATGCATTTATGTATGTTAGAATTGATACCGGTGACATTTATCTAAATTTTAAAACTTTAATATACTCTCCCGACGCAGAAGAGTTGAAAGAAATTTAGGATAACCAAAATGCAATTTTAGGAGAAGGTATCCCACATGAAATGGAGGATGAAAATGAAGAGGATAAAAATTCGATAGACCGTGAAATAGAAACGGAGGATGATAGAAACCCTCCGATACAAAGTAAAGCCCCGTTGTAGAATACGGATTCCACTGGCAATGATTATATATCAGCGCTTATAAATAAATATAAAATACCTAAAAAAAATTGAAAAA
>CAIXIP010000181.1 GCA_903919535.1 uncultured Bacteroidota bacterium
TACCAATTTTTTTGTGATTTCGCCCAGAATCGAACTGGGATCAAAAGTTTAGGAAACTTATATTCTATCCGTTGAACTACGAAACCTGATTTATTTTATGGAATTTAAATTTTTCGAAATGCAAAGTTACAAATTCTGCATGAAGTAATCTGTCACTTTTTGATATAAGTGCTCTCTATCTTTTCCTAAAACATTGTGCTCGTGGCCAGGATAAACGAAATAGTCGACTTGCTTTTTCTTATCTACACATTCTTTCAGGAACATTAAGCTATTTTGCCAAACAACAACAGGGTCCTGGGTTCCATGAATCAGCATTAATTTCCCTTTCAGATTATCAATATAATTAATTGTACGTGCTTCTTTGTACCCTTCAGGATTTTCTTGAGGAGTATCCATATAACGCTCTGTATACATTATTTCATAATACGACCAATCAATAACTGGTCCGCCAGCAACTGCTGCTTTAAAAACATCAGGATAACGTGTCATAATACTTGTGGTCATAAATCCGCCAAAGCTCCAGCCAAATAAACCCATACGGTTGGCATCCACATACTTTAAACTCTTCAAATAATTAACACCAATCATTTGATCTTTCATTTCTATCGTTCCCAAATGGCGAAAAGTTGCTTGTTCAAAAGCTAATCCACGGTTTGAGCTACCACGGCCATCCACTGTAAATATAACAAAACCATGTTCAGCCATGTATTGAAACCATAGGTCACCACCTGCATTCCAAGTATTGTTGATCATTTGTACACCTGGCCCATTATATAAATAAACTATTGTTGGATACTTTTTTGTTGAATCAAAATTTACTGGCTTGAACAACCTGCAAAAAAGATCATCTCCATTTTCGCTCTTCAGTTTAAAAACACTCAACTGACCCAATTGATAATCTTTAAGAGGATTTGGAGCGGTATAAATTTGTTTTGATGATTTCCCATTAGTATTATTCACGTATATATTTCGTGGAATATCAGAGCTTTGAAAGTTATCGATAAAATAATTTCCATTGGTGTTAAACACTACGGTATGCGTACCTTCTCCTTTTGTAAGTCGCGCTATTTTTCCTGATTTTATTTCTACACTGTAAAAGTTACGAGTAATGCCGCTTTCAGTGGTAGAGGTGTAAAATGCTTTTGTTCCTTTACTATCAAATCCAGCAAAATCTGTAACGATCCAGTTACCTTTTGTCAACTGTTTTACTGGTGTTCCATCATTGTTATATAAATACAAATGATTGAAACCATCACGTTCACTTTGCCAGATAAATTGCCCTGAATTGTTAGGTAAAAAAACCATTGGATGCATTGGATGAACATATTTTTCTTGCTTTTCCTCAAACAATGTTTTTTCAAAATATCCGGTAACGGTACTGTATGAATTTAACTTCATATCATTTTGTTCACGATTAAGAATAGCAATATAAAGATGTTGCTCATCTGCGCTCCATGCTATGTTAGTCAAATATTGTTCTTTAGGCTCCCCTGTTTTTATAAATACAGTTTTTCCATTACTAATATTATAAATCCCAACAGTTACTTCATGACTTTTATCCCCTGCCATAGGATATTTGATATTGTTATTTTTTGCAGGGCGACTTGTCCAATCAATGATTGGGTAATCTGTTACCATTGTTTGATCCATTCGATAAAAAGCAAGTAGGTCACCATTGGGAGACCAATACGTTCCTTTACTGATACCAAATTCATCACGGTGTACCGATTGTCCATTTACAATATTTTCATCCGCATCATTAGTTACAATCAAATTGTTTTTTCCATCATAAACAAATAAATTATTTTTGGTGGTGTACGCAACACAGCTTGTTTTTGCAGCTATGTCTTGGTTTTCGGCTCCATCTCCAAAATCGTCTGTTCGCAATATCTTAGTTGTTTTGGAATCAATATTAAATGCAACACGTTGTTTTTTATTAGTAAACGAAAATTGTTTTTCGTTCTCCCAGGTTATAACAGGAAATGTTTTTACCTCTTCCAAATTCGATTTTGCTAAGGAATTATTGAATTGTATCAACGACACTGCATCAGTCAACTTTTCGTTATTGGGAGTTCCGATAACTAAAACCTCTTCCTTGTCCCTACTGTCAATATACGAATAGGTGCTCGTGTTTTTTACCCACATTAATTGCTTCAATTTTGAAGGAGCCAACGTTGTTCTTTGTTTAACAACAGCTTCTTCCATTGTTAATAATTTAGTTTGAGCAACAACTGTTTGAGCAAGGGCAGCGAACGCCAAAAAGAATAATCGAAATTTTTTCATCTGTATATTTATTAATAAAAAATGCACCCAGTAAATGAATACTGAATGCATTTTAATAGTTTTTAATTTTTTTAGAAACCAATCAATGCCTTTAAATCACTTACTGACGTAAAATTGGAATTAATTTTTGTAACTACGAAATCAAAACTACTTTTATTTCTAAATTTATTTTTTTTAAACTCTTCGGTTTTATATACTGCAAGGGAGCCGTCTTCATTTATTGCAAGCAAAGTGTTTTGTGCTTTATCACTTTTACTGAAGGCAATTTTATTTGCGCTAAACTTCATATATCCATCATATTGAAAAACGGAATTGCTTGTTTTATCAAGAATATATGCTGCTTTGGGTTTAAGTTTTTCTTCATCTTTAGATTTATATTTCGCAAATACCTCTACAGGTTCTTTCATTCGTTGTATTTGATCACAATTGTATATTCCTGTTCCACTTAATGCTAAATTTTGAATTAAATTGGGAGCTGTTGCTTCAGCATTTGCTGTTTGAGCAAGCGCTTGTGCATTTGTTTGGTTTTGCCATTCAATTCTGTTTTTTTCTGACTGAATGCAATATTCAACCCACTCGGCACGAGACATCTTTAATTCATCTTCATTCATTAATTTTTTTGTTTCCTTAAAAGCAAGCATACTTAATTGATCAGCATCGGTTATTTCAATATTATTATGATTCAATTTACCTTTCATTAAAGACTTATTAAACTCCCGTTCACGGGTTTTTAATCGCCTGTTATAATATTTCATTTTCGAATTCACATTTTTCACATCCTGCACCTTCCCTTGGCCATTAACAAATACAAGGTTTGCAGCAATATTTTTTATGGATTGATTATCTTTTAGTTCTAATGCAATATCACTACCGGAAGTGGTTACGCGCACATCGTTATAACACTTTTTACGTGCATATTTTTGTTTGAATTGAGCTGAACTCATGTTTTCATTCAATGCAAAATACAGATTGCTAAATGCATTCATTTCAGGATGAGAAGTGTTGATATAGCTCACTTTAAAAAGCACTGTTCCATCCTTGGTTTTACGAACGCTATTTATTTTAACTAATGAATACATAGATTTTTTACGGTTTTTTTTCGCAACTCTGTACTCGATATTGTTGCCTCCCTTATTTTTTTTGAAATTAGTATACACATAGTTATTATCATCAAAACGCTTGCTGAATTGGGTAGAATCATAATAATGATTATTGTAGCTTAAATAATTCCTATAAAATTGAAATGCTTTTGTTGGTGAACTTAATTTGATAATTGTTTTACTGGTAACCGGCTGGGGTTTATTTAAGTATTCCCAATTTCCGGTAGCATCATTAAAAGCATAAAAATTGTAAGAAGAATCTTTGCTGGTTGTGGCAAAATTCATGTCAATAGTTTTACCTTTTGCAACATTTAAAGGTTGATCTTTGCAACTAGCTGTAAGTTCAAACATTCCTGCAGATTCAAAATTTGTTACTTCACCGGCAGTATCGTATTTCATTGGAATTCCACTTACTAAAAAATCGACTGGATCTCTAAATTCTCGATAACTGATCGTTACGCTTGAATTGATTGAATTCCCTTCTTTATCTACAAAAGCATTAACCGGTATAAGAATTTTTGTTCCACTCGGATAAGTAACAATATTTTCAATTTGAGGGTTAATAGTATAATTTGTTCTCTCCACATCTATACCCTTAATTGGAGGATTAACGTTTACATATTTTGGAGCAAATGAAACACTTGTACCCGTTAAATTATGTGTTGTATTAAACCGTTTCGAGAGCTCTTTATATTCATCACTATCAATTTCGCCAGCCATTGCAGTATATTTTACTGCTGCAAATTTTTCGTTGCCTTTATTGAGATAATAATCATATGTTACAGGCTCCTTTTTTTCTAAAAAAAATGAGGTATCATTTTTAGAAATTGATTCATCCGTATTAATTATTCGCAGTGTTGTAAGATTTTTTAGTTGATCTATTTTATCTGGCAATTCAAAAATAGTGACAACATCAAGCGTCAGGTCATTTAAATTCGGAAGAGTAATTAATTGATCCAACAAGGCCAAATAATCAAGGTCTTCGTTATTTTTAAAAGTCATATTTTCTATCGAATATAATCCTTCATAACCATAAGGTAACACTGAAAAAGAATTTTCATTAAACACAACAGTCTTAAGATTTGTCTGAGTTTTTATTTTCTTGAATAGAATCTCCCAATCTTCGGGGCATGCATTTCCCTTTAATTCAACATTCTGCAGGGCTGAAAGTTGATCACATTTTTGTATGTAAGTTTTTACATCTTTATTGCAATCTACTTCTAAAGATTTTATATAAGGAAGAAGCGAGTCATTTGTTATTTCACCTAACTTGCAAACAGCCGACCGATTTTGTTGGCCGAAACATAAAATATTTGAAATGCTAAATGCTAAAACAAATAGTTTATTTATGATTGAGTGTGTCATTTGATCAGTGTTTACGTCTATAACGAATAACTCATTCAAATGGTACAAATAAATTTTCAGAAAAGTTTCAAAAAGAGAGGCAACCGTATTTAGGGAATCACGACAGGAGATTTTACCATTTGGTTTTTAATTCTATTAAAGTCATAAGTCAAACCTACAACCACTGCTAAATAGCTACCATCATAATTATACGGAGTTCTTAATAATTTTGAATCACGAATAAAATTCGTATAAAAAGTCTGCACATTTGAAAACCCTTGAGCGTATATCAAGTTTATCTGTAATCTATATCCTTTACTATAAACATGACCGAATCCAATTGAAAAATTTGATGTGCTATTTATCCGAGTTTCTGAACCTGACCCACTCTCCTCAAGAGTATTTGTTGAATCAACTCGTTCGCCAGGAGCTTTTCCTTTTTTCCAAACATAATTAAAGTCAACAGTTATTCCGCATTTTAAATCAAGAAAATTTTGATTGTTCAATTTGTAACGATAACCGAATTTTAATGGCACCTCCCACGTCTCTATTACGGTGGCAAATTTCTGGTATCCTGCTGTATCTATTGGATATGTGTTCTTTACACTAACAACTTTATACACTCGGTTTATTCCAGTTTCAATTAAGTACTTGTTTTTATAACCAAACTCCAGTGGAATTCCGATTAATAATCCTTCATTTATTGGAGTTGTTATATATTTTACACTTTTGTCTTCCAATCGGCATTTAGTGAAATTAATACCAAGTTGAGTACCAACAAATAATGTATTCTGATTTTGACCGAATAAATATGTACAATAAATAAAAATGAAAAAAGAAAGCTTAAATTTTATTGCCACTATCATAATACCTTTGATTAGGTAATTTGTCGTTCTAAAATCAAATCCATATTCCTTTATTCATGAAGGGTCTACTATTTCACCGACCCACCATTATTCATATCCGCTTTTGTTGGTGCAACAAAACTTAACTCTCCCTTGTTATTTTCAGCCATTAAAATCATGCCTTGGCTTTCAATTCCTTTTATTTTTCGTGGTGCGAGATTTACTAATATGGAAACTTGTTGCCCGATTATTTCTTCGGGTTTGTAAGAACCTGCAATACCTGAAACAACAGTTCTTTTATCAATCCCTGTATCGATTAGCAATTTCAGAAGTTTATCTGTTTTAGGAACACGTTCTGCTTCTATAATTGTTCCCACACGAATATCCATTTTACTGAAATCATCAAACGTAATATCTGATTTTGGAACTTCAATTTCTGATGTTGAATTAAGTTCGTTCATTTTTTTTGAATCGGCTAATTTTTGAACTTGTGCTACAATGATTTCATCTTCCACTTTATCAAATAATAAACTTGCTGTATTTATTTGGTGTCCGGGCAATAACAAATCGGTACGTGTGGCGTCAATCCATTTTAATCCTTCATTCAAATTAAGCATTGCACCTAATTTTTTTGAAGTAAAAGGCAAAAAGGGTTCCATCAAAATGGTAAGATTTGCAGAAATTTGCAAGGAAAGATTCATAATCGTTTGCACACGTTTTTCGTCTGTCTTGATCAGGATCCAAGGTTCGTTATCAGCCAGATATTTATTTCCTAAACGTGCCAGATTCATTAATTCTGCTAATGCTTCACGAAAACGATATTGTTCAATACTTGCTGCAATTTTTGCAGGGAACTTACTTATTTCTTCTAACAATATTATATCGCCTTTGGTGTATTCTGCAGCCACAGGAACTTTTCCGTTATAATATTTATGCGTTAAAACCAACGTACGGTTCACAAAATTACCAAGAATGGCAACTAGCTCATTATTGTTTTTTGCCTGAAAATCTTTCCAGGTGAAATCATTGTCCTTTGTTTCCGGAGCATTTGCGCAAAGTGTGTAACGCAAAACATCTTGTTTATCTTTGAATTCCAATAAATATTCATGCAACCAAACTGCCCAATTACGGGAAGTAGAAATTTTATCTCCTTCCAGATTTAAAAATTCATTAGCAGGAACATTTTCCGGTAAAATATAGGAACCTTCTGCCATTAACATGGCAGGAAAAATAATACAATGAAAAACAATATTATCTTTTCCGATAAAATGAACCAACTTAGTTTCCTTGTCTTTCCAATACTTTTCCCAATCAGGAGTTAAATCTTTTGTAGCAGAAATATAACCAATGGGCGCATCAAACCATACATACAAAACCTTTCCTTCGGCACCGTCAACAGGAACTTTTACACCCCAATCCAAATCACGCGTCATGGCACGAGGCTGTAATCCCGAATTCAACCAACTCTTGCACTGTCCGAAAACATTACTTTTCCATTCCTTATGTGAATCTATGAAAGCTTCAATTTGCGGCTGCATTTTATCCAAAGGCAAAAACCAGTTTTTTGTCTTTTTCAAAATTGGTTTTTCTCCCGACAATGCTGATTTTGGATTTATTAAATCGGTTGCATTAAGTGTACTTCCACATTTTTCACATTGGTCACCATACGCATTTTCGTTACCACATTTCGGGCAAGTTCCAACAATGTATCTATCTGCCAAAAACTGATTTGCCTTTTCATCAAAATACTGTTCAGTGATTTCTTCCGTGAAAACGCCTTTATCATAAAGGGTTTTAAAAAATTCGGAAGCTGTTTCGTGGTGCACTTTTGCAGAAGTACGAGAATAAACATCAAAAGAAACACCAAATTCTTTAAATGCATCACCCATTATTTTGTGATATTTATCCACCACTTGTTGTGGGGTTATTCCTTCTTTTTTTGCTTTTATGGTGATAGGAACACCATGCTCATCAGATCCACAAATAAATTTCACGTCTTCACCTTTAGAGCGCAAATAACGCACGTATATATCAGCAGGCAAATAACAACCAGCTAAGTGACCAATATGTACCGGACCATTAGCGTATGGCAATGCTGCTGTAACTGTATGTCTTTTAAATTTCATAAATTAATTTTCCTTTTCTTGATTCTTTTATTCTGGAATTAAAAAGGCTAGCAAAGATAAAAATTAATCCTTGAGTAACTTCTTTTGCATGATATAAGAAACACTAGCCGCTCTGTTCTTTGTTGTTTCGGCATTAGGGCCGCAATAAAGTTCATCAACCGATTCCCAGAAATATTTCAACCAAACTTCAAAATCTTCTTTCTGAAAAGGCAAATGCATATGTTTTTCTATTAAATTTTGATTGTACGCAAATTCAGGAAATAGCGTAGCATTCCAAAAACTATCCACACGTGGTAAATGTTCTTCTAAATTAAGATGAATAAAATGATGCTTTATTGAGCTAACTAATAGTTTATCGTAAAAAGTTTTAATTAGCTTTGTTACATCCGCAGAAGTATTAATATCGGGTTTTGTCATTTTAAATATTTTTACAAATATCCAATTACTTTTGTTAAAAAATCAATCAACAATGAATTTAATTCAACCTTCATATCTTAAAAAAGGCGATAAGATTGCCATTGTGGCTCCGGCACGTAAAATCTCTCTTGAAGAAATTAAATCTGCAATTGATATTTTAGAAAGCTGGGGATTAGAAGTAGTACTTAGTAAAAATTTGTTTAAATCTGACAATCAATTTTCCGGAACAGATAATGAACGTGCAGATGATCTTCAAACAATGTTGGATGACTCTTCTGTAAAAGCTATTATCATTGCGCGTGGTGGCTATGGAACGATTCGAATAATTGACAAACTTGATTTTACAAAATTCAAACAGCAGCCTAAATGGATTGTTGGATATAGCGATTTAACTGTTTTGCATTCACACATCCACAATTTTAGAATTGAAACATTGCACGCAACAATGCCAATCAATTTCACAAAAAATGAAGCCGCAACAGAATCATTAAGAAGTGCTTTATTTGGTGAACAATTAAAATATGAAACTGGAGCTCATCAATTAAACAAAAAAGGAATATGTGAAGGAGAGTTGATAGGAGGAAATCTATCTTTACTTTATGCTTTAACAGGAAGCATTTCGGATATTGATACTCGTGGAAAAGTTTTATTCATAGAAGATCTGGATGAATATCTTTATCATATTGATAGAATGATGTTGAATCTGAAACGCTCTGGAAAACTAAGTCGCCTTGTTGGATTGGTAGTAGGCGGAATGACAGACATGAAAGACAATGCTATTCCTTTTGGAAAAAACGCTGAAGAAATTATTTTAGATGCAGTAAAAGAATATAATTATCCTGTTTGTTTTAATTTTCCTGCCGGACATATTGATAAAAACATGGCAATCTATTTTGGAAAAAAAGTGAAGTTGAAAGTAGAAGAAAAAATCACATTGGAGTTTTTATAATATAAAAGATCAATCTACTTTTTAAATTCAATCGACACAGAATTAATACAATACCTTAATCCTGTTGGAGCCGGACCATCCTCAAATACATGGCCTAAATGTCCACCACATTTTGCACAGGTAATTTCTGTGCGAATCATACCAAGACTTTTATCTTTTGTATAAACAACTTTGCTCGAATCAACAACATCAGAAAAACTTGGCCAACCGCAACCTGCATCAAACTTAGTGTTTGAAGTAAACAAAAGGTTACCACAAGCAGCACACACGTATTTTCCTTTTTCTGTGTGTAAATAATATTTACCAGAAAATGGTGCTTCGGTTCCTTTTTCGCGTAACACGTTATATTGTTCTTCGCTTAAAAGTTTTTTCCATTCTTCTTCTGTTTTTTCAACTTTGGTATCCATTGTATTTTTTGATTTTGTTTGGTTGTTTTGGCTGTTGCTATCGCAAGCAGAAAATATAATTAAGATTAGCAGATAGAAAACATTTTTCATTTTTTTATATTTTTATTTACTGCCGACTTTTTTGTTGAAATGTTTTTTGCAGTAGAATCAAGCATGGCTCCAGGTTTTCGAAGCACAAACCTTTTCTCTATTTCAAAAACGTAGTCCGATTTATCATAAACAACAACTTCTTGTGTTGCATCTTCATAACCTGGACTAGTAACTGTAGCAACATATTTTTTGCCTGGATTGAGAGCAAAAATAAATTTTCCGCTTTGTGGATTGATTTTTTTTGAATCCACCTCTTCTTTAGTTTCTGCATCTGTAATAGAAACGAATGCATCGAGATCTTTTTTCAAAGTGTCATCAATAGAAACAATTCCTTTTATAATTGATGGACGCAATTCAACGTCATTAAATGTAATTTTATAAATATCTAAATCGCCATAACCCTCTTTTCTTACTGCAGAAACATAACCATCACGCTTATTTTCGGCTAAAGTAAACTCCATATTGTCTTCTGGAGTATTTATCGGATAACCCATATTTACTGCTGGTCCGAACTGCTGAGTTTCAACATCAAACTTCGATTTAAAAATATCGTATCCACCCATATTGGTATGTCCTTCGGATGCAAAATATAATATCTTATTTTTCTCATCATATACTGGAAATGCCTCGTTGTACTTTGTATTCACATTTGGCCCTAACGCTATAGGAAGTCCCCACTCTCCGTTAGGTATTTTTTTAAACATATACAGATCGGCCTCCCCTAATCCACCGGGACGATCACTTGCAACAAAAAGTAAGTTTTTATCTTGTGTAATACACGCTTCAAGCTCAAGATCCTTTGAATTTACGGGTTCGTTAAAAGAAACAGGCTTAGGAAATACCTTGTTTTTTGAAGTAGAAGTAATGAAAAGATCCCCTGAAACTTTTTCGTTATCTACATAAATAATCATGTTTTTTCCATCAGGTGTAATACCAACACATTCTTCATCTTCAGAAGAATTTACATTTGAGCCAATATTTTTTGGTTTTGTCCATTCCCCTGATTTAACATTGGAGCAATAAATATCGGCAGTAAAATAACCTTGCCAACTTTTAATTTTTTTTGCACCACCTTCCCTTCTGGAAGTAAAATACAGGGCACTTTCATTTTTTGTAACAAAGGGATAATAGTCGGGGAATTTTGAATTTACAGTTTTTCCTAAATTTTTGAAAGTCACATTTACCGGGTTTTTCATAAGAACTTTTGCATTCTCACAATTCTCGATGTACCTATCCACCTCTTCCTGTTTTTTTACATTTATTTTTGCTCGATACTCATTAAAATATTGAATAGCTTTATCAAAATCGTAATTGTACATATAAGCTAACCCTAAGTTTAAAGTGAGTTCGACCCCTTCTTTATCCTTTTTATAAACATACTCGAGATAAGGAATTGCTTTTGAACGATCATCATTTATATGTAGATAACAATAACCGATATCAAAATTAATTTCCAGGTCATCTTTTTTATCTTTATATAGCTTCAGGAATTCTGTTAGGGCACGATTATAATCATCGAATTCTAAAAATTCTTTTGCTGTCAAACCTTGAGTAGTTTGAGCATTGGAGAGATTTAAAAAACTGCAAATAAAAAAACCAATAAGTATTAATAAAACTTTGCGCATTTTATTGAATATCAAATTCTAACTTCTAAATTACACATTCGTAATCAAAAAATCAACTTATCCTGCCCAACTCTCCCGATCTAAACTTCTATATTGAATTGCTTCGGCCAAATGACTCGTTTCTATATTCGCGCTTTCTTCAAGATCAGCAACTGTTCGCGCCACTTTCAAAATACGATCATATGCACGTGCAGATAATCCGAGTTTTTCCATTGCTGTTTTTAAAAGCTGATTTCCGCTTTCATCTATCTTACAAACTTCACGCAATTGTTTTGAACTTATTTGAGCATTGCAATGTACTCCTTCATTTTTTTCGTAACGTGTTTCCTGTATCATACGTGCCTTAATAACACGTTCGCGCACAAGTTCACTTTTTTCGGAAATACGTTCTGCAGCCAATTCATTATATGAAACAGGAGTTACTTCTACATGGATATCTATTCTATCCAATAATGGACCCGATATTTTATTTAAATATTTTTGTACAACACCCGGGGCACAAACACAATCTTTTTCGGGATGGTTAAAATATCCGCAAGGGCATGGGTTCATTGAAGCAACCAACATAAAACTCGCAGGGTATTCTACCGAAAATTTTGCACGCGAAATAGTCACAACCCTGTCTTCCAGTGGTTGACGCATTACTTCTAAAACTGTGCGTTTAAATTCAGGTAATTCGTCCAAAAATAATACACCATTATGTGCCAATGAAATTTCACCTGGTTGAGGAACCCCACCTCCTCCAACAAGCGCTATGTCGGAGATTGTATGATGTGGAGAACGAAAGGGACGTGTTGAAACCAATCCTATATTTTTACCCGTTTTACCTGCAACACTATGTATTTTAGTTGTTTCCAAGGCTTCATGTAAATTCATTGGAGGCAAAATAGTTGGTAACCGTTTTGCTAGCATAGTTTTTCCAGCACCTGGAGGACCAATTAATATAACATTGTGGCCACCTGCTGCTGCAATTTCTAGTGCACGCTTAATATTTTCCTGTCCTTTTACATCTGAAAAATCAAACTCGACATCATTTAATTTCGAAAAAAATTCGTCACGCGTATTAACAATAGTTTGTTCAAGTTGAATTATTTCGTTAAAGAAACCAATTACTTCCTTAATATTTTCTACGCCATATACTTCCAACCCAGCAACTATTGCAGCTTCCTTCGCATTTTGTTTGGGAAGAATAATTCCTTTAAATTTTTCTTCACGTGCTTTTATTGCAATGGGTAAAACACCTTTTATTGGTTGCAAACCACCATCAAGAGATAGCTCTCCCATAATAATGTAATCACTGACTTTTTCTGATTTTATTTGTCCGGATGCTGCTAAAATTCCAACAGCAATTGTTAAGTCATAAGCTGACCCTTCTTTTCGAATATCGGCAGGAGCCATATTGATAACAATGCTTTTACCGGGCATTTTATATCCATTATTTTTCAATGCAGCATCAATGCGTTGCTGACTTTCCTTTACAGCGCTATCGGGCAATCCAACAAGAAAAAAATTTACTCCAGGATTTATATTCGTTTCAACAGTTACCGTTGTAGCATTTATACCAAATACAGCACTGCCATAAGTTTTTACAAGCATAATTTTTTTTCTAGAATCTAAATGTACTAAAACGAATAGCGCAAAATAAATAATAATGCAGATGCATTAGCAGAACGAATACTAAGAATAATAGCATTTTGTATTTTTATTCTTGCCTTATTTATACTATTTTAGCTATCCAATTTAAAATTTTGAAAAAATGAAAAAAACAATTACGTTAACTTTATCATGTTTGCTTGGTCTTTCAATGACAAATGCACAAACATTTTCCGATGATTTTGAATCATACATCGTAGGTTCACAACTAGGTCCTCAATCGCCCAACTGGAGAACATGGGGTGGTTTAGGCGGTGGCACTGATGATGTAAATGTTGCATCAACTGATAATCATACTGTTGGAGGGTCAAAATCAATTTACTTTACTTCAACAAGTGCAAATGGAGGTCCAAGTGATTGTGTTTTGCCTTTTAATGCAACACCAATTTCTACCGGTCATTTTACATTTACCGCTTGGTTTAAGATTCCAGCAGGAAAAGATGCCTATTTTAATTTCCAAGGAAATGCTACCATGGGAAATATGTATACTTTGGATTGCTGGATGAATACAGATGGAACAGTTAGTGTTCAAAATAGTGGAGCTGAAGTATTAACAAGTACTCATCCGTTTGGTCAATGGTTCGAATTATCAATTGATGCTAACTTAAATAGTAATACTTGGAAATTGCTTATTGATGGAATTTCTCAAGGAACATGGCAAAATGCAAACAACCAGGTTTATGCAATCGATATTTACCCTGCCGATGCTTCGGCAAGTTACTGGGTAGATGACGTTTCTTACAACGTTGTTCCTTACACTTTACCTGCTTTAAACGGAGCAACAAATTTAATTGGCATTACAAATGGTTTAGTAGGGCAATCACGTCCGCTTTCAGTAAAGGTTCGCAACCTTGGAACTACAGCAATTACTTCATTTGATCTTTCTGTTGACCAAAATGGAGGAACTCCTGTTATTCAAAACATCACTGGGGCCAATATAGCTTCTTTAGCTACTTCAACGGTTAATATCACAACACCATTCACTTTACTTTCAGGATTAAATACATATAGAGCAATCATAAGTAATGTTAATGGTGCCGGTGCTGATGGAGATATCACTGATGATACAATTCTTACATCATTTACTCCTGTTGTAGCTGCTGCTGGCAAAATGGTTGCTGCTGAAGAAGGAACAGGAACATGGTGCCAATGGTGCCCAAGAGGCGCTGTTTACATGGATCTAATGAAAAATAAATACGATGGATATATTGCAGGCATTGCTGTACATAACGGTGATATTATGACCAACGCTGCTTATGATACAGGTCTTGGAACTTTAATTAGCGGTTATCCAACTGTGCTTGTTGACAGATTAGCGGGAGTTGATCCAAGTGCAATGGAAACTGATTTTTTAAGCCGTATTACAATTGCTCCAAAAGCATTTATTGTAAATGGAGCAACTTATAACTCTGCAACACGCGTATTAAAAGTTTCGTTGACAACGACAATGCAACAAAACATTTCAGGTGACTATAAAGTTGCTTGTGTAATTGCTGAAGATAGCGTTCATGGAACTGCTAGTGGTTACAACCAAAGTAATGCCTATGCAAATAATGCAGCTGGTCCGATGGGTGGTTTTGAATTATTACCAAGTCCTGTCCCAGCAGCTCAAATGAATTATAATCATGTTGCTCGCGTTATTAGCCCTGATTTTGGTGGTTTAGCAAATGCATATGGCGCTAGCGCAACAGCAGCACAATCATTTACTCATACATTTACATATACCTTACCTGCAACCTGGAACTCTAACAAAATCAATATAATTGGATTGTTTATTGATCCAACAGGATTAATTGACAATGCATCATCTGTAACTATTTCTGAAGCAGTAACTAATGGTTATATTACCGGAACTGAAGTAGGAACAACAGGTGTTACAGAAACAAATACAATTGGTGACCAAATAAATTTGTATCCAAACCCTGCTAATAATAATGCTACAATTACTTTAAACCTTGATAAAGAATCAACTGTTTCAGTTGCTATCTACCAAGTGAATGGTGCATTGGTTGCTAAAAAAGAATACGGTAAACTTTCAGGTGGAATGCTGTTACCAATTGAAATGGCAAACTTTAGTAAAGGAATGTATTTTGTAAATATTACTATTGATGGAAAAACATCCATTAAGAAATTAGTGAAAGAGTAATCTTTCTAGAGATTTTTTTTAAACAAAAATGCCAAGAAAATTTCTTGGCATTTTTGTTTATACTACTAATAGATTTTTTTCTTTTCAATTGATGTAACTCTTGTTATCGACTTTGCTCGAACTTACAGAACCGAACTGTGTGTTGTCATGTTGAGTTTGTCGAAACATGTGTGCGGGCTTTCCACCCCTTCGACAAACTCAGGCTGACCTCCCCGCTTCGAAATTCTGCTCCTTCGCCTGACGGATTTATGTCATTGCGAGAGATAGCGAAGCAATCCTTCAAAAACAAAGATCGCTTCGTCATTCTTCCTCGCGATGACGAATAAATTAGGCCTTTTGATTCTTCAATTGATTTTGCACTTTACTTTCAGATGGAATCATAGAAAGCGGGGAGAAAAATGCTTCGACTACAAAGTAGATTCAACATATTGAATAAGCGAATGAATTACTTTAATGTGGATCTCTTGCGCTCTATCAGCATATTTACTGTGCGGTGCACGAATTTCAACATCACAAAGTTTCGCCATTTTACCACCATCTTTTCCGGTTAAACCGATAACATACAGTCCCTTTTTCTTAGCTGCATTAATTGCATTTATCACATTTACAGAATTTCCGCTCGTGCTGATGGCTAATAATACATCGCCTTTGTTTCCCATTGCTTCGATATAACGCGAAAATATTTTATCAAAACCATAATCATTTCCAACGCATGAAATATGTGATGGATCAGAAATAGAAACGGCAGGCAATGCTTGTCTGTCTTCACGAAAACGACCGCTTAATTCTTCTGCAAAATGCATGGCATCACACATAGAACCACCGTTACCACAAGAAATAACCTTGTTCCCCTTTTTAAATGCTTTTGCTAATAGCTTACCCGCATTTTCAACAACAGTAATATTCTTTTTGTCCGAAATAAATTGCTGAAGAATTTGCTGCGCTTCTTTCAGATTATTTTCTACGATTGATTTAGCCATTATTAATTATAATTTTTTATTTCTTTAATATTCCTACTACTCATTTTCAGTTATACACTCGATAAAATTAAGTCTTTTCATATAACATTTGAAATTATTGCAGAGTTTTTATATATTTATCAAAGTTATTTACCATTTATCTCTAAATCCTATTTAACACATCATGAAAAAAATAATTACAACACTTGCTATTTTATTAAGTACATACGCTTTTACGAATGCACAAACTGCTCAAAAAAGTGATAGTGAAACAAATTGCTATTTGAAATGGGCTCAAAAATTTGAAAACCGTGGTGCTGAAGATGTTGCTGATGGAACATATACTGATGTTATTATCACTTTTCGTAACGGAAGCGATGCATCTTGCTATAATGGAAAGTGTGATGTAAAAGAGGGAAAAATAATAAATATGTACATCAAAAAGGAAGATGGAAGTTATGAGTTGGTGAAAAAGAAATTACGTTATGATTTTCCAATCACAATTACAAACGGTATGTCAAAAACGATTTTAACTGTTGATGACGAACTAATAAATGTACTTTTTGTAAAAAAAATACTACCTAAAAAAGCTGGCTTCGAAAAAGCTGCAGAACCTTCTGACGATTAAATCATTCGAAAATAATTTGTTCAATGCAAAACATAGACGAAGAATTATGGCGTATCGCTAAAAAGCGTGTAGCATTTAAAAGGCAATTAGCCTCTTATATTATTGTCAATGGATTTTTGTGGGCTATTTGGTTCTTTACACGTGGATATGCCGACTTAGACAACATGGATGGAAGAAATTTCCCATGGCCAATCTGGAGTACACTCGGCTGGGGAATTGGTTTAGCATTCAGCTATTTTAATGCCTACCATTACAATCGTACAGAAGACATAGCAAAAGAATTTCAAAAATTAAAAGATAGAGAAGGAAAATAATAATTCCTTCTAAAATGTTAGAACATATTGCAGAGCTGTTGTTCTCGGGGATTCTATTTTCATTGGTCGCAATGAATAATCGACATTAAATATATTGTTACAAATGAGCGATATTTTTTGTTTTTTGTTTATCTGATAATTTACACGTGCATCAAATACATTAAAGCCGTTATGTGTTTTCCAATAGTTGATTGCCTTCAAATCATCAACAAAAGTTAAAGCTTGTGTTAACTCCTCCAAATCTTGAAAAGCTTTGTCGATGTTTTGCATTTTACTGTAATACCTATAACTAAAGCCAACTCCAAATTTAAAAATCCTGAACTCAACATCAGCTTTTACTAAATGTTTGAAACGATATTTTAAAACATTATCCGTGGTATCCATACTGCTATTTTTATAGGTCAAAGGTTTTCCTACACCACCAAATGCACTATCAACAGCATATACACTATCTGGAGTTAACGTAATCGGTTCAACATATGTATAGCCTAACAATGCTGTAACTCCAAATTTCTTATTTTTTTCGTCAGATGAAACTACCAACGACATATCCACACCTCTCACACGTGAGTTGCCGGTATTTACAAATTTAAAACCGAGAAGAGCTATTGATGGCTCCCATTGTCCGAATAAATATTCAATTGTATTTTTATATTTTTGGTAGAATCCTGCAACATCAACATAACCCATTATACCTTTAATTTTGAATCCTTGCTTGATCCCAACTTCAAAATTATTACTTGTTTCTGGTTTTAGATCGGGATTTGGAAACACGCCAAACAAACCTGCTTTAGTAGAAATATACCGTTCAGTTATAGTAGGATATCTGAAACCTTGTCCGTATGAAGTCCTCACGTAAGTCCCTTTTAAAACCTGCAAACTAGCTCCTGCACGATAAATTGGGGCAACAACACTTTGGAATTTATTCATCTTAAAATATTCGTATCTAAATCCTCCCGAAACATTTAATATGTTCCAGAATTTTTTATCTATCTGCAAATAACCGCTGGCATTAGCAATTTTATTATTTGGTGAGCCGCTCGAAACATACAGATGCGCATGAGAATTTGAAAGGCTTCCAACTATTCCACCTGTAAAAGTAAAATCAAGGTTTTTAAAAATTCGTTGCAATTGATATTCTCCATAATAAAGCGTTCCGGTATTCGATTGGTCATTGGTAATAAAATTATCAGTATGAAAAATACGAGTCACCAAACTATGGCTAATTCCGTTTCCCCTACTGTATTTTATGAAAGGGTCGATGTTGAATATTTTTTGATCTTCTAGAAAGACTGCCCCAGGATATCCACGATACAAGCCTAATGAGTCATCACTCCACGCTAAAACCATATTGGTTTTATTAACCATTCCATTTCCATTGATTCCAAAATTTAATCCCGGAATTTTTTTAGAACGATAACGCAAATTAAAATTTAATCGCCCCCTAACTTCTTGCATATCCTTATTAGAATAAGTTGGAATATCGCCAACTACTTTTTGCGCAAATAGTGGAACTGGTTGCTGAGGGGGTGGAGGGCCAATGTATCCTTGGTCCATATTAAAGTTTCCACCAATAACAAAATCCAAATTCTTTTTAATAATTCTGGAATGTAAAAAATTAAGATTTGTAAATCCGGGTAAAGAATTGTTGTACCAATTCATTGCAGGTTTTGCAGGATAACTATAATTACCGATCGAATAATTTATCATTGTTTTGGGAACACTTCGAGGGTATGCCGAACGAACATTTATAACTCCACTTAATGCCGAGGAACCATACAAAACAGATGATGCACCTTTAATGATTTCAATTTGCTCAATATTTTCAACAGGAATGTAACTCCATTCCGGCCTACCGGCATCACCACTTAATAAAGGAATTCCATCTACCACAATGGCAACACGACTTCCTACACCAAAAGTAAATCCACTGCCACCGCGAATTTGCGGGTCGTTATCAATAATTGTTAAACCAGGAACTTGCTCTAATGCAGTTTCAATGCTGGTTGTATTTTTATTGTTGATCAAATTCGGTTTGATAACTTCCATCGAAACTGTCATCTCTTCGAGTTTCTGATCAAACTTACCGGAAGAAACAACAATTGTTTCTAAAAATTTTGCAACAGGAAAAAGATTTATATTATTTTCTGTGATCTTGTTTGCCTGAATATGAATAGAAAAAGTATCATTCATCAAGCCTATATAAACACAAAAAAGTTTATGATAACCGGTATCGAGCACCATTGAATAATTTCCATCGATATCAGAAACTGTCCCTTTTGCCAAATTATCAACCAAGCGAATTGTTGCACCAGGCACATATTCTTTGGAGCTTGCATCTGATACTTTCCCTTTGACAATTCCTGTTTCCTGAGAATACAGAGACGTTACAAAAAGAAGAAATGAAATGATGAGTGTACTATAATTTCGTAAATACATTTTTTAAAAAATAAAAAACCCCGACAAAATTTGTCAAGGGTCAATTAAATATACCAACTATTACTTAATAAATATTTTACCTGATTTTTGAATTTCAGCTCCAATTAGCTGATACAAGTATAAACCGGAATTTAATTCAGTAACATTTACAGAACTTTGTTTTGAATTTGATAGCAAATGAGCCGACACTAATTTACCGCTTAAGTCATAAATAAAAAGTTGTGCTTGTTTACTGTTTTCAGTGGTAAGATCAACATAGACTGTTTTCTCATTTACATAAACATTGGCATTGTTTGAATTGGATGAATGTTCATTGATGCTTGATTGGTTATATACAACAGAAATATCGTCTAGCCAAATCTTACTACCAGCAACAGAGGTATTTTGATTGTAGGATGGTGTTGCATTGATCATGATATAGGCAGGAGTATTTGATGATACATAATTAAATGCTATAGCAAAACGAGTCCATGATGAAACATTACTTAAGGGTGTTAAGAACAATGCATCTCCAATTTTATTTGCAGAAGAATCAGGATGATAACCAGAAGCTGCTTCAGGGTCATAATAATTCCCTTTATGTAAAATTGCTCTTACTTTTCCGTTTTCTGATGCACCTCCCTGTGTGTATTTATACCAGCCTATTAAACTATCCGGACGGCCAACAAAAGCCATGCGTCTGATATCAGTTAAGCTGGTACCTTTTATTGTTCCAACGTATCCATCCGACTTTGTTGTTGTTGGAGCATTAACTATACCTGTTGTTAACGACCCATTTACAACTGCAATAACAAATGATTTTGTTTCCAATCGAACAGAATATGCGCCCCCATGAAATGTGGTTGCATCTCTATAACATGTTTGAGGACCACTAGTTGCCCAATCAGTTCCAGTCTGATTTGAATTATAAAACGTTGGTTCTTCGCTGGCAGATCCAACATTTTCCCATAATTCAAAATTTCCATTTTGAATTGTTGTTTGTGCAAATAAAGAAGAAGTTAAAGCTAGAGAAAACAGAGTAAAGATTTTTTTCATATGCAATTATTGGTTTTAGTTTTTCAAAACAAATATATGCAATTTTCAAGAATGGGGCTACTCCTTTTCAACCCAATCACCATATTTTTTTATCAATTCGATAAGTGCATCAACAGCATTTTCGGAGTTAATATTTCTCTCCACAACTTCTCTGCCTTTATATAATGTTATTTTTCCGACCCCTGTTCCAACATACCCATAATCTGCATCAGCCATTTCCCCCGGACCATTTACAATACAGCCCATAATACCAATTTTTATTCCTTTCAAATGGTCTGTTCGCTTACGAATTTTTGCTGTTGTTTCCTGAAGATCAAACAATGTTCTACCACACGAAGGACAAGAAATATATTCTGTTTTTGAAATACGAGTTCGCGTAGCTTGTAAAATTCCAAATGCAGTTGAATTCAAATTTTTTGAAGAAGTACAATTCGTTTGTTTGATCCAAATACCATCGCCAAAACCATCTAAGAATAATGCTCCAAAATCTGTTGATGCATGTAATTGAAATTTCTCTTCTGATATGCCTTCATAATTCCTTTTAATGATAACGGGGATATTAATGCCCTTTTGCATAAGCTCAATGAATGCCCTGCGTTGTTCAGCCATTCCGTGTTGGTTATCTGTTTCTAAAACGAAAACAATTTTATCGTCATACTGAACTTTCAATAAATCATTAATTGTAACGCAAACAAAATTTATTTCTGATGACTTATTTTTTGCATTTAGAAATTCACGATAATTGAATAATGGATAACACCTTGTTTTGTCTTTCAAATTGTTCCAGGCTTCCGAATTATATATCAATCCAAGTGTTCCCGGAATTTGAAAATTTATACTGTTAGCTCCAACGAAAACATAATCACATGCCTGATCAGTTATATTCCACTTGTCTGTAGGAACAGAATAATTGTATCCAACAGAAAATAATGTTGCTGGAGTGATAGTTGGTTTGTCACTGAAGTCTGCAATAACTCTCGGCACATTATGTCCACCAATATTTAATATCTCTTTGGCTTCTCTTCGTTTATAATCGTATGGAGAATATTTCAATTCTGAAATTGAAGAGTATATTTCAGCAATTGATTGATGAGTTGCCCGATTTGAATAACGTTCAACAATATTTTTTGCTACTGGAATTTCAAATTCTGGATCTTCCGTTAATGAAACACGAATGGTGTCTCCGATACCATCTTCCAATAATGCTCCGATACCGACAGCCGATTTTATGCGCCCATCCTCACCTTCACCAGCTTCAGTTACTCCAAGATGCAGCGGGTAATTCATTTTGTTTTCCTGCATCTTTTTAATCAACAAACGATATGCTTGCACCATTACTTGTGTATTGCTTGCTTTCATGGAAAGAACAATATTGAAATAATTATTGTCTTCACAAATGCGTAAAAACTCCATAGCACTTTCAACCATCCCTAACGGTGTATCTCCATATCGACTTAAAATACGATCACTTAATGAACCGTGATTAGTACCAATTCGCATAGCTGTTCCGTATTCTTTACAAATTTTTACAAGTGGTGTAAACCGCTCACGGATACGTTCCAGCTCCATTTCATAATCGTTTCCAGAATAATCAATTGATTCAAATTTTTTCTTATCCGCATAATTCCCTGGGTTAACACGCACTTTTTCCACTATTCGAGCAGCAAGTTCTGCAGCATTTGGAGTAAAATGAATATCTGCAATTAAAGGCGTTTTGTATCCTCTGCGAAGCAATTCCTTTTTGATATTCTCTAGATTCTGAGCCTCTTTTATACTAGGTGCTGTTATCCTAACATACTCACAACCAGCTTCGATCATCCTGATACTTTGTTCTACCGTTTTTATTGTATCCATTGTATCAGTAGTGGTCATAGATTGGATACGTATTGGATTATCGCCACCTAGCGGCAAATCGCCAACAGTTACAACACGTGTTTTGTAGCGGGAATATTTCGTTAAACTATTACAATAGATTTGAGAATTCATTGATTAAATTTTGGATCACAAAGTTATGAGAAAAGTATTAAAATGTTCATCAGGAAATTTTCTTTTTCAGCCAATCAGCATAATTTACAATGTCGGCATCACCAGAATCAGATGCTTCTGATAATTTTAATATATCATTGATTAGATTCAATATTGGCTTTTCCTTTTTATAATTATCCAAAAATATCATTTTAGAAATTACATTTATCATCATTACCTGCTTCTTATATTCTGGTTTCTTTAGGATATTTTTGAAATCTTTTTTTATTCGCTCCGTTTTATGTTCCAAATAATCAAAGTCCTTCAATTCGAAACGAATCATTAATTCAAACACAGCCAATTTTAAACGAAACCCCTCATCAAAATTGGTGATGGCATCTCCCAAAAGCGGTTTTACAAGATTTTTCAACGCTTCCTTGTACGAACCTTTTCCAAAATTCAGAACGGCCAAATTCAAATAAACAAAAATAGTATACATAGGTAATTTTTTAATTACCTCATTGTCTTTAGCTTCTAATAAATATTCAATTGCTTTATCTATATTCTTTTCAGAATAATTTATTACTAATGAATTGTAATAATAA
>CAIXIP010000182.1 GCA_903919535.1 uncultured Bacteroidota bacterium
ACATTAAGAAGCCGGCTTCGTACAAATTTTAAAACAATTTTACGATGAAGCTCTATTCTCCCAAAAAAAATCTACAAAAAGTATTCACTATATTGGTTTTTGTTTTGCTGTTGCAAAATAATGGTTGGGGGCAGGCTTCATTGCCTACAACTTGGGACTGGACAGGCACAGCCCCAACTGGGTGGACAGGAACTGCACTTGGCGGAACTTATACTTCGGCCCCATTTTATCTAAGTGCAGCAGTGTCGGGGAAGTATACGGCTGCAAGTCAGTTTTTTACAATTTTTTTCAACTCCGTGCCGGGAGTTGTAACTTACAATTTATATAAAAATGGTACAACAACTGGATACGTTTTTACGGTCCAAGAATCTGTGGATAATATCACTTACACTACTTTAAAATCTCACACTAATGCTTTAAATGCACTTACAAACACTACTTGGGTAAATTTTACAGCAACTCCATTATCCACTTCTAGGTATATACGATTTTATTATACAACGAAAGATGTAAATATTGCAGTTGATGATATTAGTATTGGTGTCCCTCCTACTTGCCCAACATTAACAGGTGCAACACAAGCAGCAGCGGTTTGTGCAGCTACAGCTGCTACTATAAACCTTACGGGGTTGGTTGCAAGCAGCACAAACAATGCAATTGACTATACAATAAATGGAGTAGCACAAACACAAATTACTGGTGTAAATGCAACTGTAGGCGGTACAGCAAGTTTTACTACACCTGCATTGGCTATTGGTAATAATGGTCAAACATTACAAATAACTAAAATAACAAATGGTAGTTGTAATACAACATTTACTCAAAATGTTACTTTATCAGTAAATGCAATACCAGCAGATCCAATAGGTTCGATATCACCAGCTGCAAACCCTGCTTGTGTAAATACAACTCTTAATTATAGTGCCGCAGCTGCAAATTTTTATTGGCAAACTGCTGCTGCTGGAACGAATACTCTATTGCCTACAACCACCGATTTAACGGTTAGTTCAAATGGAACTTATTATGTTCGTAATTATAATGGATCTTGTTGGAGTGCCGGTAATGTGGCATCTGCTGCAATAACAATTAATACTGCTCCAGCTGCTCCAGTTTCATCCGCAGCTTCTCTTATTACCCCAACTTCTTTTTCTGCAAATTGGGCAGCTTCAGCAACTGCAACAACTTATTACTTAGATGTTTGTACAGATGCAGGTTTCACTGCTTTTGTTACGGGATATAATAATCTTAATGTTGGTAATGTAACAACCTATAGTGTTACAGGTTTGTCTTCAAATGTAACTTATTATTATCACGTTAGAGCTTCTAACGCTTGTGGTACAAGTGCAAATTCTGGGTCACAAAACACTACAACAACAAAGTCGGCAACATCAGATATCATTTCTGCAGGGGGGTACCGCTGTTTCCATTCCATCTACCGAAAATACTGTTTCTCCATTAACTTCAGCTACTGGAGTTCAAGTATGGCAAATTACGGTAAGAGATGGAGGAGCTTCTTCGCCTGATGCCGATGGTTTGCCAACTATTTTAACAGCTTTTACTATTGCTCAAGTTAGCAATACAGTTGCAAGTTGGAGTCAGGCAATTAAAACAATTGAACTTTTTGATGGTGCTACAAATGTTGGTATTGCCACAGTAACTGGGACTCAAATACAATTTACAGGTTTAAATATTTCTGTTGCAGATAACACTACAAAAACTTTATCACTTCGATTATCCTTAAATTGTGGTGTTGGATCTTCAAATTTTGATGCTGACCGTTTTGGATTCAGTATTACATCTGCGAATACAACTTTCTCGGCAGCTGGTTCAAGTAAAAATGCTTTTGCTGCTGCTCAAGCTGGTGCTGCTGGTGTCAATGTTATTGATGTAGTAGCAACACAACTTTGGTTTGTACAACAACCAACAAATACTGGTACCGCTTCAACTATGACACCAAGTGTTACTGTTGCAGCTGAAGATGCTTGTGGTAATACAGATATTGGTTTTTCAGGAACTGTTTCCATTACCTCTTCAGGAACAATGTCGGTAACACCAATTACAGCAACATTTACTGCCGGAGTTGCAACAATAACTCCTATTATTCATACCGTAGCCGAAACAGGAGTTGTATTAACAGCTTCTTGTGCTGGATTGACAAGCACTACGAGTAATTCATTTGAAATTTACCCTTATGTAAGTATTCCAGATAATGGATGTTCTACATCAACTTATGCAACTTCAATTATTAATTATCCTACCGACTATATTATTACCGATGTAAATGTTGGTGTGAAAATAGCACATACATTCAGAGGGGATTTAAATATTTCGTTGGTAGCGCCAAACGGTTTTACGGTTCTTTTAATTGCAAGCGTTGGAAGTTCAGCCGATAATTTAGATGGAATAATTGATGACCAAGCAGCTGCCAACCAATTTTCTATAGCAACTAATCATATTATTGATGGAGTTTATGATGTTAACGGAAAACCTGAAGGAACAGGAACAGGTTTATTGTCAGCATTTAATGGGTTAAGTTCCTTAGGGAATTGGACCTTAAAAATATGTGATGATGCTGGTGCTGATTTAGGTGGTGTAATTAGTTGGGAAATTTTTATCACCGGTACATCTCCTTGTGCATTTAGTGCAGGAGCTATTACAGGAGCACCATTTTCAGTTAATTGCTCTTCAGGTGCAACTGGTTCTGTTGCATATTCATCAAGTTGCACTTTTACCGGAAACACATTTACTGCGCAGCTTTCAAATGCTTCAGGTAGTTTTGCTTCACCCACAACCATTGGTACATCTGTTAGTGATGTTAATACAGGAAGTGTTAATATTTCAATACCTGCAGGAATAACTACAAGTGCTGGATATTTAATTCGAATAATTAGCACCAGTCCTGTTTATACAAGTAGCAGTTCAGCGGCTTTTACCATCACAAATACTGTTCCTTGCGCAATAACTCCTGGAGCAATTACTGGTGCTCCATTTAATGTAACATGTTCAACTGGTGCATCAGGTACTATAGCTTTTACTTCGTCAGCAACATACGCTAGTAATACATACACAGTTCAACTTTCTGATGCAGCTGGTAGTTTTACTTTTCCAACAAATATTGGTAGTCTAGTTAGCAATGCTAATTCTGGTACAATAAATTTTACAATTCCATCTGGAGTTCCTACCGGAGCTAGTTATTTAATTAGAATAATAAGTAATAGTCCATCGGTAATAGGTAGTTCTTCAGCATCAGTGAGCATTACTTTAAGTGGAAGCCCTTGTCAAGCTTTTGAAATTCAGAGTATATTAGTAGATGCTTGTGGAAACCCTGAAGGAGGAAATGAAATGGTTCGTTTTCAAGTAGGAGGTTCTGCATTAAATACCGCTGATATTAATGTTTCTTGGCCAAATGTTTCTAATACATGGAGGGGGATTTGTCAAAATGCTACTACCGCATCAACTGTTGCTGCTATCAATGCATCTATTACAGCTGGTGGTATGCTAATAGAACCAACAAGTGGAGTATTACCTGCGAATGCCAAAGTCATGTTCTTTACAAGCACTTCTTTTAATTATAGCTTATATGATTTTTCAACACTTAATTATACATTATATGCGATTTTCCAATGTTCCGGAAATACAGCAGGGCATTTTGTTAATAACGGAAGCGGTGTTACCAATCCAACAAATAGGACTTTGAATATGTCCTTCACAGGCTTTGGAAGTGACGCAGTTACATATAACGCATATAATGTTTATGCTGGCGATGGAGGAGCCGTTGATTTTACTCCTCCAGGAGTTCCAACGTATGGTTCTACCGGTGGTTGCAAAGCTCCAATTACCCCTTTACCAATTGAATTATTAAGTTTTATAGCTAAACCTATTGGTAAAAAAATTCAACTTCTCTGGCGGACAGCAAGCGAATTGAATAATGATTATTTTACCGTTGAACGTTCAGCTGATGCAGTAAATTTTGATCAAATAAATATTACTGATGGTGCCGGAAATAGCACACAAACGATTAAATATTCAGTTATTGACGACTCCCCACTGTCGGGTATTTCATATTACCGATTAAAACAAACAGATTTTGATGGAAAATATAACTATAGCAATTTGGTTGCTATTGAAATAGAAACCAATACTGATTTTCAGATTTTAAATGCTTTTAGCTCCACTGAAAATGGCTTGTTGGACGTTACTATAAATTGCGGTAATAATTGCTTACTAAATTTTGAATTGTATGATATGACAGGAAAAAAAGTTTTTTCAAGTAATGAAAATGTAATGGGTAATAAT
>CAIXIP010000183.1 GCA_903919535.1 uncultured Bacteroidota bacterium
ATAATTCAACTGAATATTATGATTTCATCCAAATCAATTGGAAGACAACTATTCTTTCAGGTGTTGGAATTTTTGAAACTATCTGGAACAAAAGTTTACACGATGGATTTTATATCGTTGCCGAAAAATCAGCTTCAAAATATACCGTTTCATCGCTTCCTTCTGAAGCTGTAAATCCAGCATATTCAGCTTATACTTCATCGAAAGAAAAATTAGAAATTAATTTGTATTCGAAAGTTGGAGTTGGAGATGGAACGCATGCAAACAATCCTTGGTTACAAGAATTACCTGATCCTATTTCAAAAGTATGTTGGGATAATTATGCTACCATCGGAAAAGTTACTGCCGATAATTTCAAATTAAAAGACGGTGATATTATTAAGATCACAACTAAAGCCGGAACAATTGAAAAAGTTCCTGTATTGGTTCAACCGGGTCAGGCAAATAATACCATTTCCATTGCATTAGGTTATGGTAGAACAACAGGTAAAGTATCGAAAAATGTTGGTAGAAATGTTTACCCAATCGTAACTTTTAACAATAGCACTTTCAATTATATTTCAGGAGATGTTGCTATCGAAAAAACCGGTAATCATTATCAGTTACCACAAACACAAACGCATCATACTATCGAAGGTCGCTCACTAATTCGTGAAGCATCTTTGAACGAATATATCAAAGACAGCAAAGCTGGTAATCACGAAAAAGCTCATATGATTACTCTTTGGGCTGAACGCGATAGCAAAGGTCACAAATGGGGAATGGCAATCGACATGAATGCTTGTACCGGTTGCGGATCTTGTGTGGTTAGTTGTAGTGCCGAAAATAATGTTCCGGTTGTTGGAAGAAAAGAGATCTTAAATGCACGTGAAATGCATTGGATTCGTATCGACCGTTATTATAGTTTTAAAGATAAAAACGGAAAGAAAACAACTAAAGAAAAAGAATACGATAAAGCAGAAACAGGTGCAGATTTTGAAAACGTAAAAGTGACGTTCCAGCCTGTAATGTGTCAGCAATGCGGACATGCACCATGCGAAACAGTTTGTCCTGTTCTTGCAACAGTTCATAGCTCAGAAGGCTTGAACCAAATGGCTTATAACCGTTGTGTTGGAACAAGATATTGTGCAAATAACTGTCCGTATAAAGTAAGAAGATTCAATTGGTTCAAATATCGTGAGAACGATGATTTCGATTTTAACTTCAACAACGACTTAGGCAGAATGGTGATTAATCCTGATGTAACAGTTCGTTCACGAGGAGTAATGGAAAAATGTTCTTTCTGTATTCAACGCATTCAAGCAGGTAAATTAAAAGCGAAACTTGAAAGCAGAGAAATGGTTGATGGAGATGTGAAAACTGCTTGTCAGCAATCATGTCCTGCAAATGCAATTGTATTTGGAGATATGTTTGATCCGAACAGTGAGATATCAAAACTTCAGGATAACGATAGAAGTTATGTAATGTTAGAAGAGTATGATGTTAAACCATCAGTATCTTATTTCACAAAAATCAGAAACGTAAATGAAGAAGTTGCAGGTGAGTTTAAAGGAGAGAGTGAACATGAAGCACCTAAAGCAGAACATACCGAACATCATTCATAATATAAAAAAAATTGTTCTTTAAAAATAAGTGAAAAACTCCATAAAAAAATTCATTTCAAAGTTATCAGGCAAATGGATTTTTGATGAGATCATGCTTGGTTACACTGATAAGTTTGTGAGTGTACCGAAGATTGGAAATTATATCCGAATCAAAGCATTTGAACTTCATGTGAGTGAAATAATTGAAAATAATGTAGCAGGAGATATTGCAGAAGTTGGCGTTTTTCAAGGAGATTTTGCTAAGTATATGAACGAAGCATTTCCCGACAGAACGTTTTATCTTTTCGATACTTTTGAAGGTTTTGATGAAAGAGATGTAAGCATCGAAAAGAAAGAAAAATTTAGC
>CAIXIP010000184.1 GCA_903919535.1 uncultured Bacteroidota bacterium
AACCCTGGTGATTCATAGATTTGATAATTCCCATTGTTATCAGAATAAATTAAGTATGCTTGCAATTCTTGATGTTTTTCTAAAAAAACTTTTGCTTTTTCAAGTCCCATAACCAAAAGACCTGTGGCATTTGCATCAGATGAAATACATTCACTTGAGAATACAGAAGCACTCAGCAAATTATTTTTTGCCGGATAACCTGTTTTAGGATCAATATGATGAGCATATTTAACTCCATCTTCAATAACGAATCTGCGATAATTCCCCGAAGTTGCAACAGCCATGTTATTCAGTTTCACAATAGCCTTTAGTGGATTGCCTGATTCCTTGTTATCAATTGGTTGCTCGATGCCGATTTTCCATAATTCACCATTCTGGTCTGTCCCTTTTGCATAAACTTCTCCACCAATTTCAACGATGTAGGAATTAATTTCTTTTGAGTTTAGAAATTCTGAAACAACATCAACGGAATATCCTTGCGCAAATGCATTAAAATCCAATGCAACTCTGGGATCCTTTTTTATTACTTTATTACCTTTTAATTCAATAAGTTGAAATCCTACAAAATGAAGCATACTGTCAATTTTTGATTTTTCGATTTTTTGTTTTTTTCCTGGACCCCAACCCCAAGCATTAACTATTGGGTAAACAGTAGGGTCAAAAGCTCCATCCGTGTTTTTCCATACTTCTTTAGCTTTATTAAAACATGTAATAAAATACTTATCTACAATCACATTTTTTTCATTCGAATTTATTCTTCAAATAATTGAAGTCGGATCGTAAGTAGATACAGATTTGTCAAAATCAGTAAGTATTTTTTCGATTTCAGGCTGGAAATCGCGGGTTTGTTTGTCGAAGTATGTAATATGATAACTTGTGCCTTGAGCGTTGCCTTCAATTTTAATAGGTTCTTGCAGTGAAAACCCTTGTTGTGAAAATTCTTGTTGTGAAAAAATTAAATTAGCACAAAAAAAGAAAAAGCAAAAAGAGAATCCGATTTTTTTCATAAATATTATTTATTTTATTCGAGAACATTACTAAGTGCAAAGGTATAATTTTCTAATGTAATGGAAAATTTAGAAGTGAAATATGAGACATGTATATCGTCTGAAAGAGAGTTGAAAAGTTTTTTGTGGAACGTATTGTTAATTAATGTGAATTATTTTTTATATACCGTAAGTATCTGTATTATTGTTTCTAATAATAATAATATGATAAAAATCATAATAATAAATCGCTCTCAAAAACTAATAATAATGAAAAAAACAATTGCAATTTCTTTAGCATCGGCACTAATAATAGGCTTAATGTCATTTGGTGTCGTGAGTTCAAACGGTATTACAGGTAGAACAACGACTGGGTGTTCCTGTCATTCCCCTTCTGCTAATACTGGAGTAATAGTCTCTCTGACATCCCCCAATAGCACATTGTTTTCTGCCGGTTATATTGCTTCTACAACATATACCCTTAATTTAACAGTAGCTGAAACGGGTCAAACACTCTTTGGTATAGATGTAAAGGCTTCTTCAGGAGTATTAGCTGCTGGTACAGATGGTCAGACCGTTAAGTCGGGCACAGAAATTACACATACTGGAGCAGGAAATGCGACAACCAATACACATACATTCTCTTTCAAATGGGTTGCACCAGCTTCCGGAGCTGTAACATTTACTTTTGCAGGAAATGCTACAAATGGAAATGGTGTCGATGACGCAGGCGATCATTGGAATAAAGGTTCTGTTGCAGTTTCTCCTTCTACAGGTATTTCAGAAAAAGAAATTGTAAATATGAATATTTCTGTATTCCCAAATCCTGTTTCCGAATCAGCAACTATTTCTTATCAATTACCCTCAAACGCTCTTGTTTCTGCTACTTTAATTAATATCAATGGCCAAATAATTGCAACGCTTTTTGACAATGAAGAGCAAATTGCCGGTATTCAAAACAAAAAAGTGATTTTAAATCCTTCAATAGCAAAAGGAGTTTATTTTGTTGCATTATATGTAAATGGTTCAAATTCTTTCAAAAAAATTATACTAGAATAAGTTCAAGTCATATCTTTTAAACAAAAAAACTCCTGCTATTTGAAGGAGTTTTTTTTGTTTAATTAGGTTTTTTCAACTGAGTGAAATCATACTTACCAATATCAAATACTCTGTAAATTTGAATGAAATTAATATTAACTCTCAAATCTTACAACTATGAAAAAAAAAATTACTCTTTCAATTGCAACTGTTTCAGCCTTAGCACTAATGTCATTTGGTGTTTTAAGTTCATCCGGAAAAGCAAACAAAACAGGAGGGCATGGCGAAGGTACATGTGGCGACTGTCATAATCCAAGTGCTGCCGCAGGTGTAACAGTTGGTGTAACAGCAAACGGTAACTTGCTAACAGCTGGGTACGTAACAGGAACAACTTATACTATCAATGTTACAATTGCACAAGCATCACAGCCTTTATTTGGCTTTGATTTTCAAGCTTTAAATGCTTCAAATGCAAATGCAGGAACTTTAACTGCCGGTGTATCAGGGGATAATAAAAAGGTAACTTCGGCTTCTATTGATAATATTGTTCACAATGGAACAGGAGGTTTAGGAACAGGTTCTTATACCTATTCATTCACTTGGACAGCTCCTGCTACAAACATTGGAAATGTAACTTTCTATTATATTGGTATGGCTAGTAATAACGATAGCGATGAAACTGTTGGTGATGATTGGAACAATGGATCTGTTGTAATTAGTTGTGCAAGTGGTATTTCAGATCACGCTGTCGCGAATATCAATTTATCTGTATTCCCAAATCCAGTTACTGAATCAGCAAAAATTTCTTACGAACTTACTGCAAATTCAACTGTTTCAGCTACATTAATTAATGTAACAGGGCAGGTAGTTGCTACTTTCTTTAACAAGGAAGAACAAGTAGCAGGAAAACAATCTAAAAAACTTTTAATAGATCCAGCAATAGCAAAAGGAATTTATTTTGTTGCAATCAATGTAAATGGAAAAAACAGCTACAAGAAAATTGTTGTAGATTAGTTTTGATAATTAAAAAGAAGCGCCCTGAATATTTTTCAGGGCGCTTCTTTTTGTTGTTGTGTTTTCATAATTATTAAAATTACTTGATTAGGATCAATGTTTATTTTCTCATTTTTATTTTACCTTTGCTAAAAATAAACACTAATCTAAATAACTTATTATTATGAAAAAAACAATTACCCTTTCATTAGCATCAATTGTTGCATTGAGTTTAATGTCATTTGGTGTGTTAAGTATTAATGGTAAAGCAGGTAGAACAACTACAGGTTGTACTTGTCATGGTGCAGCTGATGCGACCATTACACAAACTCTTACTTTTACTCCTGCAATTGGAACTTCATATACACCTAATACAACCTATTCGGTTGTGTTAACTGTTTCAAAACCAGGAGCATTGTGTACTGGTCTTGATTTTAAAGCTAGTCTTGGGACTTTAGCTGCAGGAACAAACACAAAAATTTTGGGAGCTGGAGGATTCAATGAAATTGTCCATAATAATCCAGGATATCAAACATCAACAGGTAGTACAACTTATAATTTTTCTTGGACATCTCCTGCTTCAGGGAGTGTTACATTTACCTATGCAGGACTTGTTGGAGATAATAATGGTGTGGAAGATGCTGCAGATACCTACAAACTAGGAACTCAAACAGTAACGCTTTCTGCCGTTGGTGTTGCTGAGCATGCTATTGTTAACAATAATTTAGCTGTATTCCCAAATCCAGTTAGTGAATCAGCAAAAATCTCTTACGAACTTGAGGCAAATTCAACTGTTTCAGCTACATTAATTAATGTAACAGGTCAGGTTGTTGCTACATTTTTTAATAAGGAAGAACAAGTTGCAGGAAAACAAAACAGAAATTTAACTATAGATCCATCAATTGCAAAAGGAATTTATTTTGTTGCAATCAATGTTAATGGTAAAAATAGCTACAAGAAAATTGTAGTTGAATAATTACTGATTAATTTTAAAGAAACAAATAAACTCCTGTATCATTACAGGAGTTTTTTTGTTATGTAACCAGAGTTATTTTGTAATAATTATTTTTTGGATCTTCTGTGCATAACTTGTTTGGATCTTCAAAAAATAAACCCCCGAACTTAACCCTAAATCATTAATATTAAGAGTGTTTTGATGAGGTCCCGAAGTTTGGCTTTCATCTGAAAATAGTGTTGTTTTTGTTCCTAGTATGTCAGAAATACTAATTTTTACTGAGGATGATTTAACAAGGTTGTATTGAAGCTCAAAGCTAGCTATACAAGGGTTTGGATACACTTCTAAATTGAAATTACTAGTCGAATTTTCGCTTATTCCAACTTGAGGAACTCCTGCATGGAGACTATCAATATATTGAACATTGGTGATTGTAAGATTACTTCCTATAACATTTGCATCTATTTGAAGTACAGGTATTTTTGTTCCCAGAGCTAACCATTTAAATTCGTATTTGATTGGACGAGGAATGTAGCTCCCAAAACCAAAATTCGTTGAGTAAATGGTATCAATTGCCGTAATTTTTGATTTTATACGCAATGTCTGATAGGAACCATAAGGTGTAATAAGTGTTCCCCATCCATCAACGAGGTTTACACGATGTCCTGTTTGTCCGTAATAACCAAGAGTTGGAATCGGCAAGCCATATTTATAATCACAGGAATCAGTATTAGCATAATTCATTGGAAATCTATAAATATAATCTGCTGAAGTATATAAAAAAGGAATTGGTGCACCATTAATGGTATAACCTGCACCTATTTGTTTTAAACTAGAATTAGATTCTTTTAAAAAATCATAAGCAGAGGTTATGCTAACACCTGGTAATGGTATAGTGGTAAAAGTGTAATTATTTTTTCCGTAAGATGTATTCAGAATACTGAAAAGCAAATTAAAAGGGGAGGTAAAAGTAAATGGCGAATCAAAAATTTCGTAACGTTGTGCATTGGGCGTTAACGCTGAAAAATCCCACAAATAATTTGTGTCACTGAGCATTGGGTCAATCCCTCCAATAGAATTTGTAATGCTTACACGAACAGAATCTCCCGCATTAGGCATATCTGAAGCCGAAATTGTTATTTGACCAAGTAGAAAGGATGATGTAAAAAGACTTAGAATCAAAAAGGTGTTTTTTATCATATTGTTTTTTTTTGATGTTCTTGTAAATATCTTAAAATAATACAATATTTCAATTTTTTTATAGTTATTAATGGCAACAAATTGTTAAAAACAGCAATAATTACGTACTTTTGAAACGAATAAAAATCTATTAAAATGATTAAAAAAATTATTGTTTTTTCGATAGCATTATGTTTTTTCGGTTCAATTTCTGCACAGCAAAATCCAGCTTGGCAAGATAAAAATGTAAAAAGCCACTTAGTTCAATTTTCTGGAGTTGTTGTTGAAGGGGATAGCCTTCGACCTGTGCCTTATGCAAGCGTAATTGTAAAAAATGCAAATCGGGGTACAATTAGCGATTATTTTGGGTATTTTTCTTTTGTTGCACAGTTAAGAGATACTATTGAATTTTCTGCTATTGGATATAATTCTGCTCGTTATATTATACCAGATACATTAACAACTAATAACTACTCGTTAATTCAGGTATTGCGCACTGATACTGTTTATCTTAAGGAAACTGTAGTTTATCCTTGGCCTACAAAAGAACAATTTAAAAGTGCATTTTTAGCTTTACAATTACCGGAAGATGATCTTGCAAGAGCAGAAAAAAACATGGTACGTGCCGATATGAAAGAAAGAATGAATGGGATGGCAATGGATGCAAGTCTGAATTATTTAAATACGATGCAACAATATCAAAGCAAATTATATTATGCAGGACAATTACCTCCCAATAATTTATTGAATCCAATCGCTTGGGCAAAATTTATAAAAGCTTGGCAGAACGGGGATTTTAAAAATAAAAACAATAAAAAGTAAACAGACACATTTATTTATAAAGAAGGATCCTCATCTGTGAAAAGAAATTCAATAACATATTTTAAATTTTTATTAAGTTTTTTTATAATCCCTCTTTCCTTTTCGTTAATTGCACAAAATACAGCAACTGTTTTCGGGAAAATTACTGATACAGAAGGTCAAGCCATTGAAGATGTTAGTGTTTCTATTTTAGGAGAATCACAGGCACCGGTTTACAGTAATAAAAATGGTGAATACATATATACTGTTCCTGCCAATAAAGATATAATTATTGCATTTTTTAGAGTAGGGCATGTGCAGGATCAGCGCGCGGCTAATTTAAAACCAAACGAAAAGCTTGAAATAAATAAGTCCTTGAAGTTTATTACTATGGGAGTTATTGAAGTAACAGACCAAAATCGTTTTCAGGAAATATCCCGTATTGACCCATTAAACATTACTCATATCCCAACTGCAAGTCAGGATTTTAATGCAATTTTGTTTACTCTTCCGGGTGTATCAAATAGAAATGAATTGAGTTCATCCTATTCGGTTAGAGGAGGGAATTTTGATGAAAATCTTGTTTATGTAAATGGAATAGAAATATATCGTCCTTTTTTAGTTCGATCAGGTCAACAAGAAGGATTGAGTTTTGTAAACCCCGATATGGTTTCTTCTGTATTATTTTCGGCTGGAGGATTTGAAGCAAAGTATGGCGATAAAATGTCGAGTGTTCTGGATGTTCAATATCGTAAACCCCGAAAATTTGCAGGCACCGTTTCCGGAAGTTTATTAGGCGGAAATCTTCATCTTGAAGGAATCACAAAAGATTCAAGATTAACATGGATCATTGGAACTCGTTATAAAACAAGTAAATATTTGTTAGGGAAAACGGATACCAAAGGGAATTACAAACCATCGTTTATCGATGTTCAAGCATATGTAACCTATGATCTAACAACGGAATGGGATCTTAGTTTTTTGGGTAATTATGCGAGTAATAAGTATCAGATTATTCCTGAAAACCGCGAAACAGATTTTGGAACATTGAATGAAGCCTTACGATTAAAAATTTATTTTGATGGTCAGGAGATAGATAAGTTTACCACAATGCTAGGCGCTTTGGCAGCGAACTATCATGATCATAATGACAAACTGAATTTGAAATTTATTGGTTCTGCATTTAAAAGCAAGGAAAGTGAAGCATTTGATATCCAAGGTCAATATTATATAGATCAATTAGAAACTGATTTTGGTAAGCCCACATTTGGTGATGTTGTTGCAAATCGTGGTGTTGGCACATTTCTAAATCATGCCAGAACAAATCTAACGGCATATGTATTAAGTGCAGAACACAAAGGAACTTATACCGTTGGACGCAAACAATTATTGTGGGGTGCAAAGTATTCTAATGAAATCATCAATGATAAATTAAGTGAATGGAAATATGTTGATAGTGCTGGATTCTCTTTGCCAATTGTCGATCCACAAGAAATTGTATTACAAGATATTATTAAACAAAAAATTAATATTTCTTCAAATCGGGTAACAACTTATATTCAAGGTGTGTGGAGTAAGGAAACTAAAGATACTTCAATAGTTTCTGCTACACTAGGTATTCGAGCTAATTACTGGGATCTGAATAAACAAGCTTTGGTTGGGCCTAGAGCCACTTTTGGTTTAAAGCCGAATTGGAAAAAAGATTTTCTTTTTAAACTTTCTACTGGATACTACTACCAGCCTCCATTTTATAGAGAGTTGCGAGATGCAAATGGAAATGTTAATTACAATATAAAAGCACAAACATCTATTCACTTTGTTTTATCGAGTGATTATGATTTCAAGGCATGGAAACGACCATTTAAATTTATTGCCGAAGCCTACTATAAATATTTAGATAATTTGATTCCTTATCAAGTTGATAATGTGCGCATAGTTTATTCTGCAAAAAATAATGCACGTGGATATGCTACCGGTATTGATTTAAAAGTAAATGGTGATTTTGTAAGTGGATTAGAATCTTGGGCTTCCATGTCAATTATGCAAACACAAGAGGATATTAAAGGAGATTATTATTATGAATATTATAATAACGAAGGACAAAAAATTGTGCCTGGATATACTTTAAATAATAAAGCGACAGATAGTGTTCGCTTTGAACCAGGTTACATTCCTCGTCCAACAGATCAACGTGTGAATTTTGGTTTGTTTTTTCAAGATAAAATGCCTGGTTTGCCCGACTTAAAAATGCATTTAAATTTATTGTTTGGAACAGGAGTTCCTTTTGGTTCCCCTCATTCACAGCGCTACCAGCAAACTTTGCGAATGCCACCATATCGAAGAGTTGATATCGGTTTTTCTTACCAAGTATTAAGAGAAAATCGGAAAGTGAAAGAAAAAAGTCCAGGTAGATTTTTAAAATCTGTTTGGATGAGTTTGGAAGTTTTTAATCTTTTAGCTACAAATAATACAGTTTCCTATATTTGGGTAGAAGATGTTACTAATCGTCAATACGCTGTTCCGAATTATTTGACTCAACGTCAATTGAACTTACGAATGATTGTAAAGTTTTAAATCAATAAAAATAAAAGATCAAAATTGAATATATAAAATGCTTTATCCGAAAGAAGTAATAGAAAAAACGAGTGCTTGGGTTGAAGGCGATACACGTGCAAAAGAATGGCTGCAGCAAAATAATTATGAAGAACTCGTTCAGTTAAGAGATGCTGCAAGCAGGTATCCAAAAGCTTTTGAATACTTACTTGTAAATAAACATTTGGTTCTTGCGGCTTTTGTAAATGCAATTTGGGATGATAAAAAGGCATTTCAACTATTAATGGAAAAAAGAGAATTTTACTGGGCTGCAATGGCAAATTATATTAATGGTGATGATAACGCAGCAATATTTTTGAAGAAAAACAAATTAGAACATTATGCTCAACTTGCCCATAAAATTCAGGCAAAAATACGCAGAGAAGGAGATGAAGGAACCAACTTTTTTGGTAGCGGACCATTTAAAGTAGAAAAATAAAAAGATTGCATTTCAACATCTTAACTAAATAACAAAAAATTATTAATGCGAATAATTGGAAGTATACCACATCCTAAAATTACAATAACTGTTTTTTCATTGAATGATAAATACCAATTGAAATTTGAAGCTGGTCCAATGGAACAAACTTTTAAAATTCCACAAAATGAAATAAGCGGAATGGATGGAATTAAAAAATTACTTGATGATGAATTTATGCGAAAAATAATGGAGCGTTTTAACGAAATGTATCTATCTTTCAAGGCAGCAAAAGAAAAAAATACGTTATAAATGATTTTAAATATGGTAAGAAAAATACTTTTTCTGTTTGTAATACTTTTTACTTTCACTTCATTTACCCCAGCACCTACTTATCAGATAGCATTGCTTAAATATAGTGGAGGTGGAGATTGGTATGCCAATTTAGAAACTTCGCTTCCTAACCTAATTGAATTTTGTAACACAAATTTAAAAACAAATATCAATCCTGAACAAGCCACAGTTGATGTTGGAAGCCCTGATATTTTTAATTTCCCATTTGTGCATATGACAGGGCACGGAAATGTTGTCTTCAACTCTCAAGAAACGGAGAATCTTCGAAACTATTTAATTGGAGGAGGTTTTTTAGAGATCTCGGATAATTATGGCATCGATAAATTTATTCGACCACAAATGAAAAAAGTATTCCCTGAATTAGATTTTGTTGAATTGCCTTTTTCTCATTCCATTTATCATCAGAAGTATGAATTTTCAAATGGGTTGCCAAAAATCCATGAACATGATGGAAAATCACCACAAGGTTTCGGATTGATTTATAAAGGACGATTAGTTTGTTTCTACGATTTTGAATGCGATCTTGGTGATGGGTGGGAAAGTTTCGAAGTGCACAAGGATTCTCCTGAAACACATCAGAAGGCCCTGAAAATGGGTTCAAATATTATTCAATATGTATTGATGGGTGGAGAAAATACAGTTAAAAAGTGAAAGCTTAATTCTACTACGAAGGGTTTAAAAAACTGTCTCAAATTCAGCGTTTGTAATTTGAAATCAATTTACAATATATTTACCACTTTTATCAACTGTTATTTTTGGTAATTGTTTATTCAATTCAAAATAATCGTATCCAGTTTTAAGGTTTTTCCAAAACGATAATAGGGCTGCATTACTTGCATATTCGGTGTTTAAGAAAGTCATTCCTTTTTCATCCATTTTTGCCGGAAAAATTGAAATCGGAATTGTTTGTTGCCCACCATTTTTTGCTTCAACAGCCAAAACATATAGTTCTTTTATGTAGTTATCAGTAATTGGAATACATCCAATACTCACACAATTTCCATGTATCATAATATCTCCTCCTAAATTTGTTTTTCCGATTATTTTATCACTAGTATTTGGATAACTTACCCCTAATGATAAATAGTAATTACTATAAGGGTTAAAAACAGCCACATTGTAAAATCCTTCTGGCACTTGCCCATCACCTTGTTTTCGTTTTGGCCCCAAAGAGCCCGAATAATAACAAATGTCATAGGTCTTGAAAAGTTTAAATTGTTTTTCATTCTTTGATCGTAGCCATATTTCCACCAATTTATCATGTTTAAATGCTCGAATGCAGATCTCAAAATTACTTGCATCAATATTGTTCTTTATCAACTCAGCTTTTAAATTATTCCATTTTTCTGTGTACGCTGTTTTTACTCTTGCAGCCTTCTGTTGCGATACCTTGAATGTTTGTGCTGATATTATGCCTGAAAAAAGCATTAACCAAACAATAAGTCTATAGTTTAATTTTTTAAGTTCCATAAGCCTTTCATTAGATATTAAAATGCTATTTGTCATTACTCTTAATTTTTATCAACTCCTTTCATAAAATTAATTGATTTTTTTGTTATAAATTTGCCGAGGATAAAAAAAATACACAATTAGCTATGGATTCTTATAATAATAATATTCTTGTACCTCTTGATTTCTCAGAACAATCACTAATTGCTCTAGGTCAATCATATAATTTAGCTCGATTTACAAAATCTAAACTAGTTCTATTACATGTTCTTACCGAAAAATCGGAGAAGGATATTGAATCTACCCTTCAGAAAAGAGCCGAAAAGGTTTCTGCAGAAGCGGGTGTTCCTGTTGAGGTAATTCTTGAAAAGGGAAAAGTATACGATAAAATAATGGAGGTTGCAGATAGATTAAATCCTCTTTTTATAATTTTAGGAGTTACATCTCATTTAGGGATGGATAAATTGGTTGGACACAATTCCTTTCAATTGGTTCGTGAAGCAAAATATCCTATCATTTCTATCAGAGGGAAGCAACACAAAAGTGGCTGCGAAAACATTATTCTTCCTCTTGATTTAACAAAAGAAACTAGAGAAAAAGTTGGTAAAGCAATTGAACTTGCTAAGTATTTCGGTTCAACCATTAAAGTATTATCTGTTTTTTCTCATAAAGAAAGAAATCTTGAAAATAAGTTGATTGCTTATTCCCATCAGGTGCAAAAGTTTATTAAAGAAAAAGGAATTGCATGTACCATCAA
>CAIXIP010000185.1 GCA_903919535.1 uncultured Bacteroidota bacterium
AATACAGTATTATAAACTTTAATTGTAGTATTCTTTTTAATTCTCGAAGCATCTTCTATATATTTTTCAATAAACGAGAACAAATCTTGTTTTTGGATTACAGGCTTATCATTTAAACGAATAGTTAATAAATTTTTTACTTCATCCACAGTTGGAGTAATACCCTCTATTTTTAAATTACGAAATACATCTTTTACTTCAAATTCAAGTTTTCCAAACCAAAAATTCATTTGAGTATGTTCAGGATATTTTTTAGACAATACAGCTCGTTGATCTTCAAAGTTCCAATTATTAGGATGAATAGTTTCTCCTGTCGAATACACAAGCCTCTCATTATTAAATCTAACAATGAGATTAACAGGTGTTTTTTTATCAGATTTCGGTTCTTTTAATAGGAATTTCGGTTCAGATATTTTCATTTATTTGAATTTATTTCAAAACTATGCTACAAGCATTACATTCCCCTTATATTAAGGGTTTTGCTGTTTACTATTTATTTGTATTGTTTAGTTTTTTCTTTAAAATGAAGAATTGAGAGATTCATAATGTTTATTGAAATAAGAGGAGAAAAAAACGATAAAAAATAGACAAGAATATTTAATTATTTTATTAAATACGGTATTCTTTGGTTGAAAATTGAGCGAAAATTTAAAGCTTTTAGAATTATTTAATTGGTGAAATTAATGCATCTTAACGAGCCTCCTAATCTTCCAAGATCATCACAGTTAATGCTTTTAACTTTATATCCGAGGCTTTGAAGATTATTTATATTAATTGTGTTGTATTCAATGGCTTTTTTATAATTAGGGATTGTATATTCCGGTAAAATGATTGTATCATTTAGTATTAAAAAATTGACATAAATCCCTCTTGCGCTTCCTAAACACAAAGACGACTTATCATTTTCTGTTTCCCCTCCACCAATAACTTTCTCTGCAATCGGACGATCAAAAAATGGTATTTCTTTTAAATTTTGATTTTTAACTACCTCTTGAATACCCTTGATGTAATATTGATCACCAGCTAAAAACTCAATATTAGGATAGGAGCTCACACAAATTTGTTTCTTATTTAAGAAATTCAAATATCCATCTGTATGACCTAATAAGTCATGAGAGTTTGTTTTTAAATAAATAGCCTTTACACCAAGGTATCCATATAAAATTTCGCTTACATATCCATTAATTTCAGGATTCTGCTTAAATATTTTATCTGTGATAAATGCTATTTCACCATTAGTAACAAAATTGCCTCCATCAATTACTAATGGCATTTCAATAACTTCTGCACGAATACTTTTTTCAAATATTTCATACACTTGATTATTTAATTTCTCTAAATAGGATTCAGTATAGATGTATTGACAATAATCCGGTTTAAAAATAGGTTTGTAAATCCTATTCCTTCCAGTATTAAATCCCATTATATCTCTTAGCCATATTTCATCGAAGTCTTCAATTAAAATTATTTCAATCTTTTTTTTGGGAAATTGAGCCTTTAATTCTTCACCTGATGTTTCATTATTTACAATAATGAATAATCTTATTTCATCGGGGATTAACTTATAAAGCGTTAAATAAAAATTGGTGAGATTTTCGTAGGGAGAACCGAAGTTTTTTGGATAAACTAAGAACAAGTCCTTTACTAATGAGTAATCCGTTTTTATCATTACCGATCATTTTAATATTCGGCAATGACCACGCAAAGGTCGTGCAAACCTTTTTTTAAATTTTATTCTTAATTGTATTTAAAATCTGGAATATTGTTTTGTCATTTAATTTTTCGTCAATCCATCCTTCACAAAAACGATCTTTCCTTACATGTACTGTTAATAGCTTAATTAAAAACATTACATCTTTATCTTCATAAGTTTTTTGTTCACTTTCTATAAAATTTATCCCTTCCTTCCAATTCGTCCAATCAAATGGGTAAATTAATTCGTTAGTATAAATCACTTCAATAATTTGACTTTTTAACTCATGATCTCTTGAAGAATCAATAATGACTTGCCCCACTTGATAAAATTTTAATTGAGGAGAAACATCACAATTAATTTGATTTAAAATGGAAAAAATACTATCCCATTGATCTTGGTTGATCTTTTTAAATTTTATTTTTATTTCTGCTTCTGTAACCATAATTTAATACTATAATTGCCGTATGCTGCACTATGTAACTCATACGGCACGATCTCTTTTTTTTCGGGAAATTTGCCGCAAGAAAAATTAATTTTTTATATGACTCATATTATTCACCCTTTGAATAAGTACCAGCAGCAAATCCATCACCAGTTAATGTTTTACTATCTATAATTGTTAGCATCAAATCGCTTTTATCCGTTTGAACTCTAAGAATCTGCCCATCTCTTACATAACTTGTGGCGAATGGAATACCAAAGATTCCATCAGTTATTATAACAGATGTTTCACCTTTAAAATTGAATGATTTATAAAGTCCTTTTTTTGAATTTATATATTCACCATAAAAGTTTTTCTTTTCTTCTTCTTTTTTGAAAATTGTTTTTAGACTATCTAATTCAGCC
>CAIXIP010000186.1 GCA_903919535.1 uncultured Bacteroidota bacterium
AGCTGAAGAATAATTGTTGTAGATATTCGATAATTGTAAAATTAAAAAGAAGCCACTCGGTCAGAGTGGCTTTCTTAATTATTATAAGCAAGATTGAAACGTTTTTGATTATAGTATAAAATTACTTCAATCGTTTTATGACTTCTCAATACACTCAAGAAGTATATCCAGCCTTTTTATAAGATCAAACGATTGAATACCTATTAAATGATCAGATGTTATTGTTAATATTTTCCTTCTAATAATATGAGAACAGTTACAACGCTATTCTTGAAATTATACAACACTGTAAGATCTACAGTAGTAAATATTTTAGCATTGTAATTTACTATTTGTCCAGATTCTTCATCTATTTCAAAATGACAATAAAAAAGCTGTAGTTATATCAAACAAAAAAGCATCCATAAAGGATGCTTTTTTTGCTCATAAATAATCAGAGATTATTTCTCTAAAATTATTTTTTTGTTAGAAGTTCCATTTGAATTTGAAACAGAGATAAAATAAATTCCGTTTGCAAAACCTGAAAGGTCAATTGTTTTGTTCATTGCTGAAGCATCAACTTTTTCTTCAAATATAACAGCACCTAGAGTGTTTACAACTTTAATGTTGTTTACTTGAGAAAAATTAACGTTGAAAACACCATTGCTTGGGTTAGGATAAATACTAAATTCAGGTTTTACATTTACATCAACTCCAACTGTTGTAGCCCATACAGTTTTTACTAAAGTATATGTAAACATACACATTAAACCTGTACCTGCAGTACCAGAAACAGCTGGTGAAGTTTGATTTATTGTCTCTGATGTAGCGATTTTATTGAATGTGAAGCTAGTTAAAACTTCATGTGTACCTGTAGCAGTTGCATTTGAACAAGCCTCGATCCAAACTTTATAAACACCATCAGGCATAAGAGTTCCAGCAGCATTTGTACCATCCCATACAGCAATGTTGTTTTTTACACCAAATCCAGTTGGAGTTGTTGTTGTCTTAAGTGTTGCACCAGTAGTTGCACCAGTAACATTACCAGAAAGCGCACAACCTCCACTTACGTTACAAGCTGTACCACCAGATTTAACATTAAATGTATTAATATGGTCATTCGTTGAATTAGCACCAACATTACGTCTTAATGTTTTTACAAATGTTCCTGTTGATGTTTCAATCCAAATAGCCATAACCTGGCTTGTTTTAGTACCAAATGCATCTGTATAAGATAGTGTCATTGTACCTGGACTTTGAGCAAATGCTGATATTGAAAAGGTAGCACAAGCAATAATAGATAATAGTTTTTTCATAATTGAGAGTTTTTTGTTTTTAATTTTAATGAATTATGGGTCAAATTTAATATAGAGAATTATAATATTTGATGATTTTGCTCATTATTTTTAAATAAAATTACAAACTATTGATTTCCAACAAGTTTAATGCTTAAAAAAATTATTAAACTTTTGCTAAATACGACCGCGTAATCAACAGAAACGAGTGTTTTGATGCTAAATTCAATTAGTTTTCTTTTTTAATTCCATCATACTCAGCACGAAAGCAAAAAGAACAAATAATGCAGCTGCAGCAAACGCAGCCCCTGGAAAATGAATGGGTGCGTTTTCTTTAGTAAAAAAATAGAAAAGGTGAGTCATTATGAGAGGTGAAAGAATATTTGATAAACTTATTAGCGATGTTATTATTCCCTGTAGCTCCCCTTGTTCGTTTGGAAGCATCCTACCAGAAATAATTGCCTGAAGCGATGGAGGAGCAACTCCTCCCAAGCAATAAACTAGTGTGAATGCATAAACCATCCATGGTTGGTTAGCATAAGCGAACAAACTCAATCCTACCATATAAAATAGCAATCCTATATAAACAGAACCTATTGGTCCAAATTGTTTCTGTGTCCAACGGATGAGTCCCCCTTTTACAATCGCTACCATTACTCCAACAAATGCTAATGAGTATCCAATTTCAAGATCACTCCACTTGTACAAGTATTTTGTATAAAATGGCCAAATAGCAGGCATTACTTGTCCCGAAATAAAAATAAAAAATAGCGCTATCAATAACATTCGAATGGCTTTGTTCTTTTTCAAGTGTATAAATGCACCAAATGGATTGGCTCGCTTGAGATTAAACTTTCTTCGATTTTCAATTTTGAGTGATTCAGGAAGAATAAAAAAACCATATAGCCAGTTAAGAAGCGCCAAAACCGCTGAAGCAAAAAATGGTACTCGAGTTCCGAACTCACTCAACATCCCTCCCATAAAAGGTCCGATAATAAATCCCAAACCAATTGCTGCACCAATAATTCCAAAATTTTGAGCACGTTTTTCTGGCGGACTAATATCTGCAACATATGCAAAACTAGTAGTTAAACTCGCCCCGCATATTCCTGCAATGATCCTTCCTAAAAAAAGAAGAGGAAGAGTGTTTGCCAAGGCAAGAAAGAGATAATCTATTCCTAATCCCATCAGTGATATTAATAAAACCGGTCTTCTGCCGAATCTATCACTAAGAGCTCCCAATATTGGCGAAAATATAAATTGCATGATAGCATAGGCTGCCATCATCCACCCACTATAAGTTACAGCTTCATTAACACTCACACGGCTTACTTCTGATACAATACTTGCCGCTACCGGATATATGATCCGAATACCGATACAGTCAATTAAAACTGTAATAAAAACAAATACAAGAGGATTTTTTGTTTTTTGCATGGGCTCAAATATAACAGAAAAAAATATTCTATGATTCGCAAAAGGCAAATCAGTGGTTGGTTGTGAAAGTACATTCACATAAAAAAAGTCGTCAATTTATTTTAAGACATTGGATTTGGAGTACCTAATAAAATTAAAAAAGGGTGTAATTTCATTTACATAATAATTGTAAATTCGCAAACTCAAATAAAAATTTAACATGCCGAAATTCCATACATTAAAAGTTAGTGACATTGTGAGAGAAACAGCAGATACTGTTTCGTTAGCATTTGATATCCCGAGCTCATTAAAACAACAATACCAATACAAGCAAGGCCAATACTTGACTTTGAAATTTATAATTAATGGCGAAGAGTTAAGACGCTCCTACTCTATTTGTAGCAGCCCGGTTGAAGAACATGAATTGCGTGTTGCAATAAAAAAAGTAAAAGACGGAAAAATTTCAACTTTTATAAATGATACGATTAAGATTGGCGATTCAATTGAAGTAATGATTCCAATGGGTAATTTTTATACTGAAATGAATGCTGCCCACAAAATCAATTATGTTCTTTTTGCCGGAGGAAGTGGTATCACACCTATCTTATCCATTTTAAAAACGGTTTTAGTTTCAGAACCATTGAGTAGCATCACTTTATTTTATGGCAATAATGACGAAGCCTCCATTATTTTCAAAAAACATTTAGATAAACTTGCTTCAACATATTCAGATAGATTGAAAGTTTACCATATTTTAAATAATGCACCACTAGTCTATCCGGAATTATTAAAAGGAATGCTTAGCGAGGAAAAATGTGTGGAATTGCTGAAATCATTTGTAACCATTTCGATGGATCATGAATTTTTCATCTGCGGGCCAACACCTATGATGGACAATGCAGTTGCTGCATTAATTGAATTACATGCACCGGAATCAAAAATTCATGTGGAATATTTTTCTGCTCCAAAAGTAAATGAACCTGTTCCAGCAATTACAGAAAATAGTACAGGCGCAAAAGCACTGATCATAAAAGATGGTGATGAATATAATGTTGATCTATTACCAAATGAAACTATTTTGCAAGCCGCGTTACGAATTGGAATGGATGCTCCTTACGCTTGTCAGGGTGGCTCATGCTGCACTTGCAGGGCCTTACTTGAAGAAGGCGAAGTGAAGATGACCGTTAACTACGCCCTATCAGCTGCAGAAGTGGAAAAAGGATATATCCTTACTTGCCAAAGTCGTGCTACAACACCTAATGTTGTTGTGAATTACGACAGAGGAATGTAATTAGTCAATACTAATTTTTCCTTGTTGTATTATTTTAGTTTTGTTGATTATTCGATAAAAATAAATCCCTTTTGCTATTTCGCTTAAGTTGATACTTTGCTTTTCATTAGTTGAAAAAGATTGTGAGATTACTCTTCCTGTGATATCTACTATTTCAATTTTATCATCTTTTATTAAACCGCTAAAATTAATTGCGCCCGAACTTGGATTTGGAAAGATAGAAATTGGCTGCAGATGAGTCAATTCATTTATTCCAACTAAAGTTGAAAGATTGATATTATCAACATAAATTGATTGTCCGTAATGTCCCCGATTTTGAAATGCGATCATAATATTATTTTGCCCTGCATAGCTAATTAGATCTACTGTATCTTTTTTCCAGTCACTTGGATTAGGAATAAACATACTTCCAGAATTATCTGCAGCAGTTGCCAAATCGCTAAATCCTTTTAAATACAACAAAGTAAAAGTAGTTCCACAATCAGCAGAGGCAAGCACTGCTAAGGAATCATGATAGCTGGCTGATCCGTCATAACGGGCATAAGCTCTATCAAATGTCATTAAAGGATGAGATGAAGACGTGAAATCATATTGAGGTGTTCTCAATTCATCACGCAATCCATTAGCATCATAATCATAATTATCAAAAAATGCGGATTCAAAACTACTTCCAAAACCACCAACAATTGTGCTTTGTTGCCATACGGTTCCTTCACCTCCATCATCATAATTCATCCAATTGGATGGTGCAACTGAAGTTGTAAACCCTTCTGCAAAAGGGATTGATTGGGTTGTGCTTACTGTAATATAAGAAGTTTGAGTTGTTGAATTTGTTCCGTTCGAATTTGAAATGGTTAGTGTTACATTATAAGCACCTGAATTAGGATAGTTAACTGTTGGATTTTGCAAATTGGATGAGGATGGAGTACCACCTGCAAAAGACCAATTCCAGGATGTTGGTGAACCAATACTCATATCAGTAAAGTAAACATTTTGTCCTGGGCAAATTGTATTTGTATTTGCAAAAAAATCAGGAGCTGGCGGCATACTTGTATTGATAGGCATTTCCCATACTCCTCTTCCATAATATGCAACCCTTATAACACTTGCTGCAGTTCCGGGATTGTAGATCATAAAATCCTGAATATCTGCAACTGTTGGTAAATTATAAGAAATATTTTGCCAAGAAGTTGCACTTGCATCCTTATAATAAACGCCTTTTGCAGTGCACACATATATTGCTTCATTAGTGTTATATTCATCATGATAAATTTTAATGATATTAACTCCTACCGGTAAATTATAAGTAACATTTGTAAATGTTGAACCTTTGTTTGCGGATCGATATACTTTACTGCCACAAGAGATATAAACAACATTTGAATTATTTTTAATACTCGCAATGCTTGCTGCTACACTTGTTGATGCAGGAGTTGAATAAGTTGTAAAAGTAGGGGAAGCATCTAAGGCATTATCACTGCGCATAATTTTCGCATTTGCAGTTATTACATACAACAAATTAGAATCGGCAGGCGAGGAATTTATTGCAACAACCGTTTGATTGGCTGTTGAAATTTGCGTCCAGGTTGGAGATACAGTATTCATAATTGTGCTTCTCCATATATTCTGTTCACCGCTAAAAGCAAGGTTATTTAATTTTTTGGTGAATTCTAAAACAATATTATTAGTTGGAGCAAAAGGTAAATTATAACTTGTTTCAGAGCCTGAAACTTGTCGCCTGTTTCCATTTTCATAATAATAAACAACATTATTTGTGAGATAATCAAAAGAAGAGCGACTTCCCCAATCCCCACCACGATTAGTTTTCCATTCGTTTGCCGAAAAATATAATTCTCCATTATCCTGTGTCCCTGCACTTATCATATCACGTTTGATAGGACTTTGAGAAGCGTGATATATTTCTGTTGCACCTATTCCATCACTACGTGGAATCCAATTATCACCGGCATCAGTGCTTAACCAAACACCACCATCATTCACATTATATAATTTATTTGCAATTGTTGGATGAAAACGAATTCCATGCATATCAGTATGTAATTGACCCCACCAATCTGTTAAGTGAAACCAATTAACGCCACCATCTTCACTTTTCCATACGATATGCGACACAAGAAAAACATTATTTGCATTTGCAGGATCAGCTGTCATACTAAAATTATAATCACCCTGTCCGCCACCAATATCGGTTGAATCATAACCAACTAATGATTTTGCAGTGCTATGATAAACTGTTGCAAAACTTGTACCTCCATCTGTAGATTTTAAAATTGTTCCGTCACCTGCTACCATCCCAACATAAACAACATTTGTATCTGCAGCACTAACCGCAATACGCATTCCGTTTCCACTGCCACCACCCGGAATTACTATTCCATTTGTAACTTGTGTCCAGGTATTTCCAAAATCAGCAGAACGCCAGAATTCGGAGGAGTTTGTTGCATATAGTATCGAATTATTTCCTGGTTTGAACTGCATATCTTTAAAATCACCACCAGATTTTACAACACTCCAATTTGCTCCTGCATTGATTGATTTATAAATTCCATTATCTGTTGCTGCAACTAAAACATTATTATTTGATGGTGACATTAAAATTTCAATTGGCAATAAATTACCTAATCCTGTTGTGGATTGTGCCCATGTGGCTCCACCATCGATGCTTTTCCAAATACCAAAACTTCCTCCATAATAATTTGCATCACCTGTTCCTAAATAAATAATATTATCATTTGTATAATCAATACATACCGAAGCACAAGGAGTTGAAGGTAAATTATCTGTCCCTGTTTTTAACCAAGTATGAGCACTATCATTACTTATCCATAAACCACCAGAAGCGCTTACGGCATACATTTTTAGGGGATTGGTGGGGTGAAATTTTAATTGAGAAACCCTACCAATTCCATTTACTTGTCCGCTTGCATTTATTGGAAATAAATCAGGACCGGTTAATTGCCATGACGTTCCGGGCTGAGCACTTATAGTTAAACAACTAATAACAACAGTAATTACAGATAATATTTTTGTTTTGAAATTCATTTTTCGAATAGATAAAATTTGCATTCTAAATTTTTATTGTTTCTGTTGTTGCCATAATTTCAACTGTTCATCAGCACTTAGTATCCTTCCATCTTCCTGAACATATGGTTTTACTTTCATTTTCCAATGTTCAAATTTTTTAACATCGAGTGTATACTTTTTTTCTTCTTCTTTTTCTCGCTGCTCTTTCGATTTAAACAATTTACTAAAAAGTTTTCCTTTATTTTCAATGGATTTATCTTGTCCGATTATTTCATCTTCTTCACTTGGCTTTTCTCGTTTTGCCCAAAATTCATTGTACGCTTTGATGGCTTCAAAATAATTCACATCAGGATCTTTCATCATATCGATCCAATAAGGTTTTTTTGAATAATCCGTTACTTTGTTCGACTTCTGTGCAAACGAATTGACATTGACAAAAATCAATAGTAACAGTATGATAATCGGCTTAAGAGAAAACTTATTTCGCATATTTTTATATTTGATAAAATGAAGGTAAAGGAAATCTTTTTATTACGAAATGTAATTTATTTCAAATCTTAGGTTTTGGTACGAGATTGTTTGAAATTTAGCAGCAAGATTTTACGTTAGAGATTTGAAAACCCTATTTGCGAAGAGATTATCTTCGATTAAATTACTGTATGAAATTCCAATTTTTTTTTCGAAACTTCACACAATTTATTGAGAAAGGATAGGTGCCGATGGCTATCTAAAATGCGCAGTGCCAATTATTTTCACACCGTTAGCTTTTCCACAAATATAAATTAACAGCAAAAAAAAGAATAGTTATTCGAACACTCAAAAGTTTTAATACACTCTATAAAAAAAGAGTATTTATTAAGATTAGCAGCCCGCGGTTGATTTTGTTAGTGAAGAGTCTATCCAAGGAATATTAATTATCTGTTGTTTAGCTGAAATTGTTATTGGGACATTTAGGTTTTCCGTTGGCTTTTTTGAATCATCTGGTCCGTTGCAGGAATAAATAAATATTAATAATAAGGGCAAGTAGCGGAAACGTTTCATATTTATTTTCATAATTCAATAATCTTATTGATATGGATTTATATGACAAAGTTAAATCTTACTTAAAAAGCATCTTGTTAATGATAAGTTATTGAGTTGTTAAAGGCCGAAATGAGCGGGTTTCAGTTCCACGCTATTTCATTCTATGCGATTTTCTATCAATCTTTCGCAGCATCGCTAATAATCTCATCATTTAAATCAATAATTTTATACATATAGGATGGGAAATCTATCTCAAGGGGTTTTACATCTGCAAAATAATCGTCACCTATATATAAGGATGTTTCCTGTTTCTCCTTATTTACATTAATCACTAACTGACCAGCAAAAAAATGGGAGTAGTTAAAATAATACAAATCATATCCTTCTGGCTGTGCTACAACACTATTGTTTTTATTAAATAGCTCAAGCCCGTTTGTTATTAAAATATTTTTGGCATTACCACTATCATCATCTACAGTAGATTTTGTTGTACAATCAAGCAATTTAAATTTTTTAATTTTTTTGCCCTTAAACTTTGGATGATTCACATTGATCCATCTTAAAGAAATATATGAAAATTGCGAATAAAAAGATTTAATTTCTATATCCAAATCAAAACCCAACCGCTTTTCAACATAACTTTTCCATCCCTTATCTCCAATAGTACATGGATATCCAACATACAAATTAGTAATTAAAATATCTTTATGGGAGTTTAGTTTATTTACAAAGGCTTTAAAATCCTGTGCAAAATTCTCCATTTTCGTTCCAGGAATACCTTTTATGTCTTTCTGTTCTGCAAAAATTGTTTCTATTTCTTTTTCGGTTAACATAATTTATTATTTTATGGTTTATTTTATTTGTGAACGCTCATCAACCAACACAGCCTTGCTAACGTTTGTGGGCTATAAGATGCGCAGGTTTGCTTGCACAAACATACTTAACCGAGATAAATTTATAAATAAAAACTGAACTGAATTGCAAATGCCAAAATCTTCTTGTCGCTGAAAAAATGCATTTGCGAAAATGCACCACCCCCGCATATTTTTATGCCCATGTTAGTGGTTAGGGCATTCTTCAACTCTCGATTCATTAAACTAATAATTAGTTGTTCGAACCTAGCATAACCTAAAGTACGTAGGTCTTTGGCTACTTATGTAGCATTTCTAGTACATTGCTTAATCGCATTCAGTTCGGCTTTCTAAAGATAAGTAGTTTGTTTTAAGAATCAAATGTATTTGTCGAAATTTTGAGTCACACGAAACGGTTTCTAGCTCGGCACAGTGGCCGGATTTGTTTTGATAGAGTAAATATAAAACAACAAACGGCAAAAAAAATAAAATATTTGTCAGCCGAAAAGACTGTTTTTGCCGCGACAAATTATTTTTAATGACGATGAAGCTAAATTTACCACGGCCATAGTGCTTAGCTAGGGCTACTACCAGCAGCGCTACACTACCAAGTAACAGTCGTAACTTACTTAACATTTAGTTCGTTATACTTCGCAATGTCGCACACCGTTTAGCTTATTGAATCTTTGTTATTAGCACAATTTATATATGACAATTCCGTTAATTAGTAATGAAAAAAAATTTCGTTTTTTTTGTCATGTCAATTATTTGCCTTGATGTTTGGTCTCAAGCTAAATTAAAAACTCAATGTAAATTTGGGTTTGAATTAGGTTTAGGAATGCACAGTATTACAGGCAGTCTCGTAAAAACTCACCCAAAAATTGACATGATGGGTGGAATGTGGTTGCAGATAAAAATGAGTAAAAGTTGGACTATGCAGTCTGAACTAACTTATAGTAAAAAAGGAACAGGAGGATACTATACGGATCACCCCAATTATGGCGATTATTGGTTAGGTCTAACTTACTTTGAAGTCCCAATCCTCTTCCAATATCACAAGAAAAATGTTTACTTCGAATTTGGTCCAGGATTAGCAGCATTTATCAAAGCTGGAGAAGTTTTAACTGGAGGATCTCTTCCATACCAATCAGACCTTTATCCCTTTAGTAAAAAAGACTTTTCTTTCAATCTAGGTGCTGGTTACGTATTTAACGAAAAATGGCGTGTAGGATTGCGATTGACCCACTCACTTCTTCCTGTTCGAAAACAATTACCGGGAACTTCTCAGCCAGGTTACAATAGAGGTATAGTCCTTTCTGTTAGCCGTCAAATAAGCTTAAAAACCTCAAGAACCAAGCAATCGCAAGTCATTGAGTAAAATGGTCTTAAGTATTTTGTCTAATAAAGCGTTTTTCGTCTTACGGAATTGTCGCGCTTTTGATAGTAAAGCTTCTCAGGTAGGCAAGATGCGGAATGTTTAACACTTACTTAACGGCTTCCACAAATATAAAATTATAAGCAATGAAGAAATAGAAATCGTTTTTTCGAATTCTAATTTATGTTAAACCTTGTGGTTTTAGTAAAAAATGATTGAAATTTATACAAATTAATAAAGTGTCTTTTGTGTTAGGCAGTTGAAAAATTTATTTGCTTAGCAATTATCTTCTTCTAAATTATCGGATGAAATTCCAAATTATTTTTTCGGAACTTCACACCATTTATTGCGAAAGGTGATGCACAATTGAAAGTAACGGTTTGCGGTTACAAGAAGTTGGCGATTTCGAAGACGAAAACTGTCTACCACCACTGAATTTAATACGAACCACAAATGTTAATTTAACCACTGAACCTCCAATCTATTGTAGGTGC
>CAIXIP010000187.1 GCA_903919535.1 uncultured Bacteroidota bacterium
AGTAACTAAAGGTGATACAGCTTATATCGGTGGCGATTTTACTACAGTTGGAGGGTTGAACAGAAATCATCTTGCTGCAATATTTATTAAAACCGGAGTAGTATTAAATTGGGATCCAAATGCTGATCAGTCAGTTACATCACTTGCTATCAATGGTAATGTTATATATGTTGGAGGCTTTATAGCAAAAATAGGTGGGCAAGACAGAACAGCAATTGCTGCTATTGATGCGATAACAGGAGTAGTAATGAATTGGAATCCTATAATTACTTACCAAACCTTCTATCGTACTGTTCAAACAATTGCATATGGGAATAATAAACTGTTTATATCTGGAGGTTTCGATAATATAAATGGATCAATATTAAAAAAGCTTAATAAGGCATTGTTAGATGCCACAACTGGACAACTTATAACAGATTTTACACTTAATGGTAATATTTATACTACACAAACAACAAATACTACATTATATGTTGGAGGTGATTTCGATACTATTGACACCCAAAGCCGTCCATTTCTTGGAGCAATAAATTTAGCAACTAATATTGTTAATAATTGGAGTCCAAATCCTAAGAATAGAATTAATAAACTGCTTTTGAATAAAGGTAAATTATATATGGGCGGAAAATTTAATATAATAGGAGCAAGTTTTAAAAATGGCCTTGCATGTATTGATACCTCATACGGTTTACCCGCAAGTTGGAATCCACTTGCGAACGGTTCTTCCGTAACTGATATGGCAATTACAAGTGATGCTATTTATGTAACGGGATATGGCAATCCTTTAGTAAGTTATGATTTAACAAACGGCATACAAAAAGATTATTGGGCCTCAGGTGGTGTTTTGGCTTCATATGGAGATACAGTAATTGTTGGGGGGAGTTTTACTAAAGTAGGGTGGGTAAATCGTAATTATTTATTTGCTGTTACAAAAGGTTTAAGTTTGGGTGTAAATGAAATTGAAAATAGATTTCGGAAAATTAATGTGTATCCAAATCCTACATCAAAAAGCATATCGTTTTCATTAAATGAACGGGGAACTATTTTAATTTCTAATATTCTAGGAATTAAAGTACTTGAACAAGAAATTTCAAAAAACAATGAAGAGCAAAAAATAGATATAAGTGAACTCGCTTCAGGTATTTATACACTTAAGATAATAACTGAAGATAAAATTTATTCAAATAAATTTTTGAAAGACTAACAAAAAAACCATTTATAGGTGATACAAAAATTTGTCGGAGAGGATAAACTGTAAATTATAATTTGTCCGGTACTTTAAAAATAATTACAAATTCTTCGCAATTTCTTTCAGAAAAGTATTTTCCATCAACTGTTTTTCGGAACCGTTTTTTGCATAAAATAGTTTATCACCACTTACATTAATATCTATCGTATCTTCTAATCCAATATATTCTATTGATACTATTTCGTCCATATCATTTATCTGTTCATTATTTTGTGTATGCATTATTTATTCTCGGTTTTTGTATAATTAAGATTATAACAGTAATGCCCGCAGTCGTATATTCGTAAAGCCCCCATTTCTGCCATGATAGTTTGTTCTGTTTTTTCTGATGGATACCCCAGTTTCACGAGTCGTTGTTTAGTCCAACTCAGTCGGTGGTATAATACCCCTTTTAATAGGTACCAATATCCCGGTGATGTCATATGTGACAGCACAAAGTTATTTTGGATATACACATTACCGACTCCGTATCGCAAGTCTGCATATGAAATTATGTCATATCCTATGAAATTATTTTGTAAATATTTTATAAATTTTCCCAGTGCGCCTGGCGCATTACAAGAAAAAGCAAGTCTAACGATTTCGATAATATTATGATCAGTTTTAAACCGATGCCTGGTAGCATATGATAACACCGAAACTAATGTATTGTTAAAATATAACCCTAAATGCCCAGATGATCTAGCAAATCCATTTACGTGGTTATTGTTTAAGAATAATTTAGCAGTAGAAGAATCTATCACTTTCAATATACATTTACGTGTGTGTATTCTGGATTGTGCTATACCCAAACGATGTTTAATCATATTAAGGAC
>CAIXIP010000188.1 GCA_903919535.1 uncultured Bacteroidota bacterium
ACCACAGGCATAATTGATTTTAAAATATGGGAATAATTTTTCGGAGTTAACGCATTCACTGGTTCCAGGTTGTAAATATCAAAGCGAAAAATAATTAATAATAATCCTCCTGCATAAAATAAGTCAATCCAGTGTTTTTTGATATTTACAAAAGATTCCATTATTTTTTCATTTGTGCATAATTTTGCTGAAAGTGCCCCTACGGAAAGATCCGATATGCACGAAAATGTATGGTATTTCAACATTAAATTTAATGTCAAGCCACTCGTGCCGAACAACCTATATAAAGTAGAAAAAAGAATCAGAGCAATAAAAACTTTAACAAGATGTTTTCGTGGAAAAATTATTAGTAATAAGGGCCAAAATAAATAAAACTGTTCTTCCACCGATACCGACCATAAAACACCAACAACGTTATTACTAATTCCATGTATAAGGTAATCAAAATTGCCAAGAAAAAATAGATATAAGCCTTTGTTCAGCCAAAAGTTTGAAGCATATACAGGAAAGTGTTCTGGCAGAAAAGGTGTAATAATTGGAATAATAACAAAGCAAATGAACAAAACAAAAAAATATAAAGGCCAGATTCGTAATATCCTTCGCAGATAAAAAAAACGGATATTAATTTGTGTATTTTGTTCCTTTTCTTTCAACAATAAATAAGTGATTAAAAATCCACTCAAAACGAAAAAAAAATTTACTCCCAGATCACCAACCAATAAAAATTTTGTTCTGAAATTATTCACCAGCGAATTACTACTTACAAATCCTAGCGAGGAAGCAGCATGATTTACAAAAACCAATAAAAAAGCAACAAATCTTAATCCATCTAAATTTGGAAAAAAAACAGTGTTTTGTTTGTTGAGTTCAGTCATAAAAATCTAAATATTTGGTGCTCTTCACAAAAGTAAAAGATTTATTGAACTATTTGCACCAGCCTGATCTTTTCAATTGATTGATAATGCAATAACCACAAATAAAAAATATGTTTTTTTTATTTGCTAAACTCCCAATTTAAAAGTATTTTTGTGTTCGATTTAGATTGATTCTAAATAAGGGAATTAGATAATTAACTGACATTCAATAATGTATAATATGATAACGGTATCAGAAAACGCAAAACAGCATGCTCTAGAATTAATAAAGCAAGAAAATCGACCTGTAGGAACATTTATTCGTGTGGGTGTTGATGGTGGAGGTTGTTCAGGGCTTTCATACAAATTAGAGTTTGATAATGAAATCAAAGAAGGTGATCAAATATTTGAGGATAAGGGAATAAAAATAGCGGTGGATAAAAAATCATTTTTGTATTTAGTTGGCACCGAATTGGACTTTATTGGTGGCTTGAATGGAAAAGGTTTTGTGTTTAATAATCCTAACGCTGCCAGAACTTGCGGTTGTGGAGAATCATTTGGAGTGTAATTTTAGTTTATATTAAATGGCAAACGAGATTTTAGAAGAACAGATTGGTGGAGAATATAAGTACGGATTTGTTACGGATATTGAAGCTGACAATGCTCCAAAGGGTTTAAATGAAGATATTATTCATTTTATTTCTAAAAAGAAGAACGAACCTGAATGGATGTTAGAATATAGGTTGAAAGCATTTCGCTATTGGTTAACATTGGAAGAACCTCATTGGGCGCATGTTTCATATACCAAACCAAATTTTCAAGACATTATTTATTATTCCGCTCCTAAGCAACAAAAAAAATTAGGAAGCTTGGATGAAGTAGATCCTGAATTATTAAAAACCTTCGAAAAGTTAGGCATCTCTATTGAAGAGCAAAAAAGATTAAGTGGTGTTGAAAGTAGAATTGCGGTAGATATTGTAATGGATAGCGTTTCAGTAAAAACTACTTTCAAAGAAACATTATCAGAAGCAGGAATTATTTTTTGCTCTTTCGGTGAAGCAGTTCAAGAACATCCGGATTTAGTTAAAAAATATATGGGTTCGGTTGTTCCGTATACCGATAATTTTTATGCAGCATTAAATTCAGCTGTTTTTACAGATGGTTCCTTCTGTTACATTCCAAAAGGCGTTCGTTGTCCGATGGAACTTTCAACGTATTTCCGCATTAATGCTTCCGGAACAGGGCAGTTTGAGCGCACACTTTTAATTGCAGATGAGGATGCTTATGTGAGTTATCTCGAAGGATGCACAGCCCCACAACGTGACGAAAATCAATTACATGCAGCTGTTGTAGAAATCATCACTCATAAAAATGCGGAAGTAAAATATAGCACCGTTCAAAATTGGTATCCCGGTGATAAAAATGGGAAAGGTGGTATTTTCAATTTTGTAACTAAGCGTGGAATATGTTTAGAAGAAAATGGAAAAATTTCCTGGACACAAGTGGAAACGGGTTCTGCGGTTACCTGGAAATATCCTTCTGTTATTTTAAAAGGAAATAATTCAGTGGGTGAATTTTATTCAGTAGCAGTTACAAATAATTATCAGCAAGCCGATACAGGAACAAAAATGATTCACATCGGAAAAAATACACGTTCAACAATTATTTCGAAAGGAATCTCCGCAGGCTTTAGCAACAATAGTTACAGAGGATTAGTGCGTGTTTCAAAAGGCGCTACTAATGCACGAAATTTTTCTCAATGTGATAGTTTATTGATGGGAGATAAATGTGGTGCGCATACTTTTCCATATATCGAAATAAAAGATAAAACGGCAATTGTTGAACATGAAGCAACCACTTCAAAAATTGGTGAAGATCAATTGTTTTATTGTAAGCAGCGTGGAATCGATACCGAAAAAGCAATCGGATTAATTGTTAATGGATATTGTAAAGAAGTACTAAATAAATTGCCGATGGAATTTGCTGTGGAAGCGCAGAAGTTACTGGCCGTGAGTTTAGAAGGAAGTGTTGGGTAATTAACTAGGCCCAAATAAAATTAAGATCAATCATGATTAAGTACCTTTTGCCATTCTTGTTTATAATCATCTTTCAAATTCAGATGCAAGCAAGTCCTGGTAAATTAATTAGTTATCAGCTTGTACATTCCTATTCAATAAAGGAACTAGATTCTCTTTGGAAAAGCGCAAAAATTAGCAAATTCATGGCAAGGATTAATAATCCACTTGACGTGTTTGAGGTAATTTATGAAACAACTTGGCATGATGGAACTTCCATCAAAGCTTCTGGTATATTTTTTCTGCCACGAGAAAAAGGGAAAGAATTTCCGATGATATGTTATGATCACGGAACTCAGTTGGTCAAGATGCGAAAAATTGGTTTTGCTGGCGAACAGGCTATTTGTACAGCTTTTTGCGCAAGTGGATATATGGTAGCTTTTCCTGATTATGTTGGTATGGGAAGCGGAGAAAAAACAGCTCTCTATCTGCATGCTGAAACTGAAGCTTCTGCATCAATAGATTTATTGCGTGCCTTAAGGGAGTTGCTGATGAAAGAGGATGCCAAACAAAGTAAATATTTGTTTTTAACTGGTTATTCTCAAGGAGGCCACGCAACAATGGCAACACTCAAAGTGATGCAGGAAAAATATCCTAACGAATTCAAGGTAACAGCTTCGGCACCAATGAGTGGACCTTATGATTTAGCTGGTGGGCAAAAGGAAGTTATTTTTAAACCGTATTCCTACATTGCTTACTTGCCGTTTCTAATGTACTCGTATCAGGAGATATATAAATGTTTTAATGATTCTACATGTTCCTTTAAATCACCTTATGCAGAAATGTTGCCACCTCTTTATGATGGAACACACTCTATGAGCGAAGTAAATAAGTTGATGCCGGAAATGCCTAAAGATATTTTGACAGATAAATTTTTAAAAGATTACATAACAATTGATAATTTTCCATTCAAGTTGGATTTGATTGAAAATAGCTTATGTGATTGGAAACCTGAATCTCCAGTGCTTTTTTGCTACTGCAAAGCTGACGAACAGGTAAGTTACAAAAATGCGATTGTTGCATCTGAAACGATGAAAGCAAAAGGAGCAAAAAACATAAAAATGCGACACACAAGTCGAAAGATGGGACATAAAACTTGCGCTACATTTTCTTCTGTATATACAAAAATGTATTTCGATAGTTTTTTGAAAGGAAGTAAAAAAGGACGTAAAGGCCCATTGATAAATAGAATGGCCTTGTCACTTGCAAAAATGAACGTAAAAAAGTAGTTGACGATTAAAAACAATAAATATGCTATCAATAAAAAACTTACATGCCTCAATTGGAGGAAAAGAAATTCTGAAAGGAATTAATCTGGAAATAAAAGCAGGAGAAGTTCATGCTATCATGGGGCCAAATGGTTCCGGAAAAAGTACATTGTCTGCAGTGCTTGCAGGTCGTGAAGATTATGAAGTTACTGAAGGAGAAGTAATTTTTAATGAAAAAAATTTATTAGAACTTTCTCCTGAAGATAGAGCAAGAGAGGGCGTTTTTCTTGCATTTCAGTACCCAATTGAAATTCCGGGAGTAAGTAATGTCAACTTTTTGAAAACTGCAATCAATGAAATTCGTGCTTACAAAGGTTTGGATCCAATGGATGCAAAAGATTTTTTGGCCCGCATGAAAGAAAAACAAAAGTTAGTGGAGTTGGATGTGAAGCTGGCAAATCGTTCTGTGAACGAAGGATTTAGTGGTGGAGAAAAAAAACGGAATGAAATTTTTCAGATGGCAATGCTTGAACCAAAGTTAGCGATACTTGATGAAACTGATAGTGGATTAGATATTGACGCACTGCGTATTGTTTCAAATGGTGTTAATAAACTAAAGAACAAAGACAATGCAACAATTGTAGTCACTCACTATCAGCGATTGTTGGATTATATTGTTCCTGATTTTGTGCATGTATTGTATAATGGTCGAATCGTTAAAACAGGTCCGAAAGAATTGGCATTGGAGCTGGAAGAAAAGGGGTACGATTTTATAAAAGAGGAAACAGGAGCTTAAAATTATTTAGTATCGGCTTCTTCGACAAACTCAGAGGTCAACTTGTGTTGTAATATTGAGGAAGTCTGTATTAAGCCTGTCGAAATATTGAAATGTGTGTAAGCATTAGATGAAAACAAAATGGAAACTATTATAAAACCAAATACCATAACAGAAAAAGTTCTGAAATTAATAGAATCGAATTTCAGCACTTTAATTGAAGGATCAGAAAAGGATAACGCTATTAAAGCTTTTGTTTCACAGGGTGTTCCTTCTCGTAAACACGAAGAATATAAATATGTGAATGTTGATCAGATACTAAAAGATGACTTTGTTTTAGCGACCCAAAAAAATATTTCCAAGGAGCAAATTGAGCATTTAAAAATATTAAAAGGTGCTTTCATTGCCGTAATTGTAAATGGTGTTTTTAACGAAGAATTGTCTCAACTAAATAATTTGCCTAAGGGATTAATAATTTCAAGTATATCTTCCGCTGCTGAAAACAATAAACTCATTTTTGAAAAACATTATTCCAGATATGCCGAAATAAATACCGATTCGTTCGTTGCATTAAATACTTCTTTGGCAAAAAGCGGTGTGTTTATTAACGTTGAGAAAAGTGTAATTGTTGAAACTCCAATTCATATTATTCATGTTTCTTCAGCAAATGAAAATATAATTATTAATCCGCGTAATCTAATTGTTGTTGATGAAAATGCTCAGGCAAAAATTATTGAGTCATATGAAACCATTGATTCTTCATCTAAAATATTCAACAATGCGTTGACAGAAATTGTTGTATGTGAAAACTCGATAGTTGATCATTATAAAATTCAAGACGAAAACGAATTTGGTTATTTACTAAATACGACTCAGGTAGTTCAGCAAAAGAAAAGTTTGTTTTCAACACATACATTCACTTTGAGTGGCTCATTAGTAAGAAACAATTTGAACATTGTTCTGGATGGCGAGCACATTGAAACTCATCTTAACGGATTGTATCTGACAAACGGCAATCAGGTAGTTGATACTCATACGGTAGTTGATCATCGCAAACCCAATTGCAATAGTAACGAGCTTTATAAAGGTATCATAGAGGGGAAATCTTCGGCTACTTTCAATGGGAAAATATTTGTAAGAAAGGATGCACAAAAGACAAATGCTTTTCAATCGAATAAAAATATTTTATTAAGTGATGATGGCACTATCAATACGAAACCGCAACTAGAAATATATGCAGATGATGTAAAATGCTCACATGGAACATCAACTGGTAAATTGGATGCCGACAAGATTTTTTATCTTCGAGCGCGTGGATTAAGCGAAGCAAGTGCAAAAAAATTGTTAATGCACGCTTTTGCCTCAGAGGTTGTGAATACAATTAAAATTGAAGCTTTACGCGAATACGTAGAAGAAAAAATTACAAAACGGTTTGAGTAAAATTCATTCCGATATTTTTCGGAATCTTAAAAAATGATGCTGAAATAATTTCAGCATGAGATTAAAATACTTTTTTGTGCTTTTCAAAAATAAGAATCTTTTATTACTTCACTTCATTGTTTTCATTTGGGGCTGGTCGCCAATACTTGGCAAATTAATTTCTGTTCAAGCTTTTCAATTAGTGTGGTTTCGAATACTAATTACTATAATAACAGTTTCTGTTTATTTAATTTTCACTAAACAAAATTTAAAAGTTTCTCGAAAAGATTTTTTGATACTCATTGGAATTGGTGCCGTGATTGCCTTTCATTGGTTTTGTTTCTATAATGCCATAAAAATCTCAAATGTGTCGGTAACATTAGTTGCTTTTGCAACAGGTACACTTTTCACTTCAGTGATTGAACCAATTTTTTTTAAGAGAAAAATAATCCGATATGAGTTAATTTTTGGAATGATCATTATTGGTGCAATAGCTATGATCTTTAAAGTTGAGACACGATACGCATGGGGAATTATATTTGGAATGTTGGCAGCGCTTACATCCTCATTTTTTACTGTTATTAATGGTTTGCTGATAAGACGAATTCCATCACCGGTAATTACAATTTATGAATTGAGTGGAGGTTTTTTTGCATTAACACTCTACTTGCTTTTCGCTGGAAAGTTTAACTATGAATTTTTTGAAATAAGTACCAGAGATTGGGCTTGGTTATCTTTATTTTCAATTGTTGGAACAGCATTTCCTTTTATTGCAAGTGTTAATTTGATGAAGAAAATAAGTCCGTATACAATTACATTAACTGTAAATTTGGAAACCATTTATGGAATTATTTTTGCCTATTTCATTTGGAAGAAAGATGAATCAATGACCCCAGGGTTTTATCTAGGGACTCTTATTATTCTTGCCACAATTTTCGGGAATGGTTTATTGAAGAACTACCTGAAAAAGCAATAAAAAGGCCCTGCAATTTTGCAGGGCCTTTTACTTTCTAAACTAATTTTTTATTTATTTTGTGATCATCAACTTCTTTGTAGAAATCTGATTGCCTACTTTTAATTGTAACATATAGATTCCGGCAGCAATGTTTGAAGCATTCCATTCTGTTTGATATGTTCCACTTGCTTTATTTCCACTTTCAATAACCGCTACTTTATTTCCTAAAAGATCAAGCACTTTTAACTCAACACTTGCATCTTGTTTAATGGAATAAGCAATTGTTGTTGAGTTATTAAATGGGTTTGGATAATTTAAAAGTGAGCTAATTATAATGCCACGATCGTATACACCAGCAGCAGTTGGATTTACAACAGTAAGTGTAATTCCGCCTGATGCACGTCCTGCATATAATGAATCACAATAAGTATTGGTGCAACCATTACCATCACTAACTGTTAAACAAACCATGTATGGACCAGATCCGTTATAAGTGTGAGTTGGATATTGTTGTGTAGATGAAGTTCCATCACCAAAATCCCATGAATAGTTTAAGTTGTTATTGTTTGAACTCATATATAAGTAAAAATTTGAGGCATTTGTAGAGTCTTGTAAGATCTGAAATGATGCACTGCATCCACTTGCTGGATTCCCACCAATTGTTATGGTCTGGCAAGATGTATTGTAACATGTCGAGTCAACGCTTGACGAAACTGTTAAACAAACAGAATAAGTGCCGTTTGATGCAAATGTATGCGATGGGTTTTGAATTGCCGATGTTGTTCCGTCACCAAAATTCCAGAAATAATTTAAACTGGTTCCTGTGGAATAGTTATATGCAATGTATGTTGTTCCTGCTCCATTTGCAGAATCAGGGTACATTATAAAATTAGCTGTACACGGACCTGCATTATTTCCAATTGTGATATAATCGCAATATGTATTATAGCATGTTGTGTCTACACTTGAAACTACTGTTAAACAAATAGTATAAGCTCCATTTGCACTAAAAGTATGTGTAGGGTTCATAAGTGTAGAAGTAATTCCATCACCAAAATCCCAGAAGTAATTTAAGCTATTTCCTGAAGAGTAATTTGTTGCAATATATGTATTGGCATTAGTTGAGTCCGGAGTAAGTTGAAATGCGGCATAACAATTACCCGCAGGGTTGCCACTTGTTATTGTTTGACAATAGGTGCTGTTGCATGTTGTATCCACGCTTGATGTTACTGTTAAACAAATAGTATGAGTTCCGGTTGCCCCAAAAGTATGTGTAGGGTTTTGAATCGAAGAAGAGGTTCCATCACCAAAGTTCCAAAAGTAGTTTAAGCTAGTTCCTGTGGAAGAGTTGCTGGCCGTATATGTTGTATTGCTTCCATTAAGGGTATCTAAAATCATTGTAAAACTTGCATTACATGGTGAAGGATTGTTATTTACAATTGCGATAGTAGCACAAAATGTATTATAGCAACCACCTAACATACCTGTGCTGTCATAAAGACCCAATGAATCATAAATCGTGAGGCAAACATTATAAGTTCCTGTGCCATTATAAACATGCGTAGGGTTCGCTGTATAATCCGTTCCGCCATCGCCAAATGACCAGGAATAATAAAGAGAATTGTTAGAAGAAGAAGTGTTTGTGAAATATACGGATCCATTATTAGCAGTGTTTGTGCTGAATGTAAATCCGGCAGTGCACAGTGCGTTTGCTTTAAAGCCAAAACTCATAAGTGCTCCAATCATTAAAACTATTGATAGTTTTGTCAGATCGTTTTTTAGGTTAGTGATCATTGTTTTCATATTATTTCTTTTTTTAGTGGTTTTGCGTTGTTTAAATTTTCTGATACAAATGTGCGAGAGAAAATCAACGTGTGAAAATAAATTATTTAAAATCTTACTTATTCAGAGCATTTATTTTGTTTAATTATTTTACCTTTAATATGTTTTTTATTCGACAATTGCACATCAATAGAATAGATTCCAGGTGTCAATTCTTTTACATTTATGGTGGTTTGGTTCGTGCATTCAAACACTAACTTTCCGGTGATGTCAAGTATTTTAACTTCCTCAACTGTTATATTGTTAATAGGCTCAATTGTTAAATTCTCAGATGTTGGATTAGGATATAATTTAATATAAGGGGTCATGTCAATTTCATTAACACCACTTGGGTCAATGATCCAAACATTAAACACAAGTGAATCAACAGTATTAGCGGTTGCTGCAACTGGCCAAACAACAATTACATCGATTCCAATTTTATAACCGGTAGGCGATACATTGTATAATGCAGTTAATGGGATTTGAATGCTATCATTTGGTAGAATTGATTGTATTCCTTGTGTTGTATAAGCGTCAACTATGCTTCCTTGTGTCCCGTTTAAACTGTCAAGTACGCTAGTAAAGACGTGTAGCGTGTCATTAAAGGTTGCAGGGCCATGGTTTACAACCCAAACAGTATATGATGTTGACGTTCCTGCGGTAACAGTATCAATTAATCCAGCAGGTTTATACTGGCTCATTCCAAGGTTTATTTGCGCCTGACTACTTATTGAAAGTAGTGCAAAGGCAATTAAGAATATTTTTTTCATAATTCTCTATTTTTCTTTTCTATAATCAAATGTATTTAAAAAATTAGGTGCTGTTAAATTAAATATGTACATTTCTTACGCGTTCAAAACAATAAAAACATGAATATTTTACAAAATATTATTTCTGTAATGAATAAAGAAGAGATTCGACATTACAAAATATTTATCAATAGAACTGAAAAGGAAGGGGAACGAAAGGATGAGATTTTATTTGATTATACCAGAAAAAATCTGGAATCATATAATGAGAATAAGATCTCAAAGGTCTTATATACTTCGGATGATAAAAATGCATTATACCGATTAAAGAATCGCTTACTCGAAGATTTGGGAAGAAGTTTGTTAGCACAACATTATAATGATAACGAGTTAACGTTAATCGCCAACAATATTTTATTGTCGCGATTGTTTCAGCAAAAGGGGCAATTCAAGATTGCTAATTTTTATTTGAGCAAGGCCGAACGCAAAGCAATCGAAAAGGAATATGCTGAATGGTTAGATATCATTTATAGTGATTTTATAAAGTTGTCGCATGAAACACTAGAAATAAATCCTGAAGAGTACATAAAAAAGAGAAAAGAGAATCGTAATAAATTAATTAAAATTCAAGAGATTGATGATATCTTGGCAGCACTGATCTACCGAATCAAAACGTCTCAGAATTTCTCTTCCCAAAGCTCTAAAATACTTGATTTACTTCAAAAAACAATCAACGATTTTTCGAAAAGCAAAGAAGTAAAAAACAGTTCAGTGCTACGTTTTAAAATATATGATGCTGTAAGTAGAATTTTGTTGCAGCAAAAAAATTATATCGCATTGGAAAAATATCTTTTGAAAACATTTAATGAGTTTACAGTTCAAAAAATGTTTAATCAAGGTAATCATGACACAAAGCTTCAAATGTTAACCTATTTGATAAATTCTCTTTTTAAAAACAAAAAGATTGACTTGTCGCTGGAGTATTCGGATAAACTTAAGGAAGCGATGACTGAATACGATAGTTTATTATACAATAAATATCTATTTTATTATTACAATTC
>CAIXIP010000189.1 GCA_903919535.1 uncultured Bacteroidota bacterium
ATGAAGAATAGTGAATGATCTTTGTTTTAACAACGCTAAATAAAATCAAAACAACCCAAAATAAAATAAGCATCCATAATTTATAATGCTTTTGAAAAGGTGTATCAAATGTGTTTTTTTTTAATCCTCTTAATGCAAATACTGATAAAGGGAAGCAACCAATTAATAAAACGATCCAGTGATAGAAAAATGGGCCTCCATGGCCTGCATCCTGAGTATTGAACAAACGAATTTGATATAAAAAGAATTCCTTAATAATTGCCGTATTGCCAGTTAATACGAGCATAAGAAACCACAAACCAGCAACAGAAAGAAAGGCAAGAGCATAAATAAACAGTTGCTTAATACTAATAATTGGCTGAAAACGCTTAATGCTCCAATAAATTCCAAAACATAAACCAAAGATCAAAAAAGCTACAGGTCCTTTAGTTAAAACACCTAATCCAATTAATATTGCTGAGTATATAAGATATCTGGAAGATTTTTTATCATTAGAAACTAAATTATTATTGCTGAATAAAATGAAAAAATAAATTCCAGAAAAAATAAATAAGTTAAACCAAGGATCAATTATTCCTGATTTAAAATAAAAATGGGGCAAATAAGATCCAGCATAAGCCAAAACCCATATCAAGCCAAATTTTTCGTCATACAGTTTTCTGCCGATATTAAATAATACTAATAATGATATAACACCACAAATTGCATTCGGAAAGCGTGCTGCAAATTCATTTACTCCAAAAACTGTCATAGATAATGCCTGCATCCAAATAAAAACAGGAGGTTTTTCCCAGAAAGGCTGAAAATTAATTTTAACGGAAAAATAATCTCCCGTAGCAATCATTTCGCGTGCACATTCAGCAAAATTTATTTCATCCCAATCGAATAAATGTACTGCCCCTAAAAATGGGACAAATAGTATTAATGCACCTATTGCAATTACAATCTTATATTTTAAAACTGTTGATCTCATTGATTTTTTGACTGAAAAAATAAATAATAAATGTTGTTAAAACACCAATAATGGAACCTGCGTATATATCTTCAAAAAAGTGTTGCGACAAATAAACTCTCGATACTCCTACTAATAAGGCAGTTATAAAAAACAAAAACTTAAATATTTTTTTTTCTACAATAATAGACAACGCAAAATATAACGCAAATGCACAAGTACTATGTCCTGAAGGGAAACTATTATATAAGTAATTGTCTACGCCCGGAACTAAATATAAATCATGAATTCCTTCAAAAAATTTTTTTGGCCTTACTACGTCAGCGAACAAAGTATGTTTTAATAGTTGAGTGATTGAAGATGCAATAATATTTGAAACAGCAACAATAAAAGCATAGCGGTACTTTACGGCTAAAAGAATAATCACAACCAAAAGTGGCATGAATCCATCACCTAAAAAAGTGATATAATAAAAAAAAACATCAAAAAAAGCCGTATGAAATGTATTGAATTCCAGATGAGTATCTGCTTTTGAATTGGCTAACAATAATCCCATACCCAAAATAATAAAAATCAGGTACGGAATTAAAAATATAGAATTGTTTCTGAAAATTGCTTTCACATCAACAAGATTATCCCGCAAAAATAGCAGTATTAGCTAATTGAGAAGTAAAATAATTAGTAGGACCCTATTACGTGTAATAATTTAGTTACCTGGCTATCCCAAAGCAGTTTAGATGTTTTCATATCTGCTGCTTCGTCAGCAAAATCAACTATTATCAGAGAAATATCACCGGTAAGTTCATCTTTTTCTATTCGAAACTCAAAATAAGTTCCATCTGGTTTATCAAACCATTGAAAGCGAACGAATTTTTCTTCTTTGAAACTAAGCAACCTTGCTTTTTGCTCACTTCCATCCCAGAAAAAAGTAAATACTCCATCCTGAATATTAACATCGTCAGCAAACCATTCGGACAAACCACTTGGAGTTGTCAAAAACTCAAAAAGAATCCCTGCCGAAGTATGAGCAACGTATTCTAATTCATATTTCCCTTTAGGTTCTTTTTTAGGTAATGAACCTTTTTTATTATTCGTATCCTTTAAAACAACAGCTAGAGAAGCTCTAGGATTTGTAAATGTTTGAATAAATTTAGGCTTTTTAGGCTGACGTAACTTCTTTGTTGATCTGATTAACTGTTCAACCAATTCATCATGGATAATCTCCGGCTCATCATCATCACCACTACCTTTTGGTTTTCTTCCACCTTTTTTTCGAGAAGACTTTACCTTCACCTTTTCGATTATCTCAAAATCATCATCCCCATCTCGGTTCGATTTCTTAAGCTTTTCAGGTTTCCCTGTTGCTTTTTTCTCTTCCTTAATAGACTTTTCTGGTTTTGAAATCTCTTTTTTAATGTCCTTTTTAACAGGCTTCAGTTCGATTTTCTGTGATTTTTTTACAGAAATAGCTGATTTAGAGGAAATTGGCTTTTTTAAAGCGATTTTTTTTGCCGATTCAACTTTCGCTGCAACTGGCGTTTTTTTAGCAATTGCCTTTTTTACAGGCTTAACAGCTTTTTTTATAGTTGGTTTTTTCTTCACAATAGCTTTAGCCGCCTTTTTTTCAATAGTTTTTTTTACCACCTTGGCGACTTTTTTGATTTTTAATTTTTTTGCTGGCTTTACAAGCTTAGCTTTTTTAGAAGCGGGCTTGGTCTTAGAAGGTTTGGCAGCTTTATTTACCTTAATAACTTTACTTTGTTTTTTGCTCATTTCACTTGATTTTAAAACAAAACTCTCGCAATATATAAAAAATTATCAATCTCTCATAAGAGTAAAGAAGTAAAATATTTAAAATCTGCTTTTAAAAATAAAAAGATAAACACTATATTTGCGCCCTCAAAAAAATGGCGAGGTAGCTCAGATGGTTAGAGCGCAGGATTCATAACCCTGAGGTCTCGGGTTCAACTCCCGATCTCGCTACAACAAAACCCCTTGATTATCAAGGGGTTTTGCGCTTTAAAGATATTTGAATCAGTGGAATTTGTCTCTTGAAGTAGGATTTGGAGTAGTTTTTTACAGGCTATTTTGAATAATTCATACTAAAACATGGAAAGTTTTTTTATTAGTCACAGTTTAAAATTTCCTGTAAATATCTTTTTCCTCAGGACATACTGCAACCTCAATGGTATGGTAATAAAAAAAGAAATAAGGGATAAAACAATTTCTATAATTTCTCTCGAACGGTTGGGACGAAACACATAAAATTGCAGGAATCGTTTCTTTTTAACTTCTAATGAAACTCGATATAAGAGATAAAAAATTACTACAAATGGAGGATTATATAACTAAGGGAAATTGATATATGCAG
>CAIXIP010000190.1 GCA_903919535.1 uncultured Bacteroidota bacterium
GAAAGAAATAGCAAAGAAGTTGGGGTTATAGGTTTTATTTCAGATCTTAAATTTCAAATCTAAAACTCAATAAAACCTATAACCCCAACTTCTTTGCTATTTCTTTCTTTACACCATCTTTATGCAACATAATGTCGGTGGTTTTGTATTTCACAAATGCTTCTGATGCATAGAAATAACCATCACAATCATTGTTTTTAACTCCCCAGGAATTTTTCACGATATAATATTTTGTTCCATTTTGATCTTTAACAATACCAACAATGTGCATTCCATGATCATCTTGAGTTTCATAATTATCAAACGCTTCCTGACGCATTGCTTGTGTAATTTCTTTTTGCTTACTTGGAGTAAGGATAATAGAATCCATTTTTTCCTTCTTCACATCAGACCAGTCTAAATCAGGAACCACAGCAACACCGTTTTTAAAAGAAAAACCCTTTTCACTCACATCTGCACCCCAAGCAACAGAATATCCATTCATAATTGCATTATCAATTACATCCGTTAATTCATTTAAGGGAACATTGTAAACTTGATCCCATGCCCAATTATCCTGTACTTCAATCGCAAATTTTGTATAAAAAGGATGGTGAGTAAATGAAGTTAATTCAACATAATTATTCATATCTAATCCTAATGATTGCGCAAATGATTTTGGGTTATATTGTTTTCCCATATAATCAAATGTTTCAGGAACTTTTCCGAGATATGCATCAAGCGTTGAATTAACAGTTTTGGACCACGCTGGATTAATTTTATTTTCTTTTACTACAACATCTACTTCTGCTTTAAGCATTGCATCAAGTTCATTATGATTTATTTCTTTCTCGCCATTAACTAATCCACTATATGCAGATTGCGGAACTATACCATAATTTTTTATTACGTATGCAACATCATGAAATGCACCACCTGGTCCAAAATTGATAAGTCCATGCATACGAACATATTTGTCTGCTTTATCAGGATATGAATTACGAACAATGAACATTTCTGATAAGTTCACTTTAGGTTTTCCCATTCGTAATAATTCCGATTCGAAAAATGAAAGAGAGGAAAACGTCCAACAAGTACCTGACTGAGCTTGATTTTGAACTTCTGTCGCCTCTAAATTTTTTACGACTGTAAATTTATAATTACCATCTTTTTTGTTGGTAAGAGTCTGAGCAGTTATATTTAAACCTACGGTTGTAGCTACTGCAATAAATAAGTATTTTTTAAAATTCATTCGTTTTTGTTTTTTAGTTATGCGAATATGCCAAAAGAAATAGAATTAACCATCACAATTTTGATGAACGGCAATTATAAATTACAACAGGCTACGTTTTCTTCCTGCTTTTTTATTAATGCAATTATGCTTGCGCTGTAGGTCCGCCAAAATTCATTGGCAATACATTGGGCATATCAGTATCTTTTATAGCACCATGAACCTGCTCAAATTTTGAAATATTATCTTTCAATGCTTTCATTAAACGCTTAGCATGTTGAGGGGTTAACACAATACGTGATTTAACTTTTGCCTTAGGAACTCCCGGCATCATTTTAATAAAGTCAATTACAAATTCCGAATTTGAATGTGTAATAATTGCAAGATTTGAATAAATTCCATCTGCAATTTCTTCGCTTAATTCAATATTTAATTGATTTTGATTTTGCTCTTCCATTGTTTTATTTTTTTATCTGTGTAAATTAATATTTCTAAAACAAAAGAGGGACAAACATTTCTGCAGTCCCTCTTATTATTATCTAGCATTTCTGGAAATCATGATTCGTAAATTCGCACGATTCATTTTTCGTAGATTATGCTTCTTCTTCTAATGCTTCTTTTTTAGAAGCCATCAATTTATCATACTCTTCCTGAGAACCTACAATCATTTTGTCGTAATCTCTCAATCCTGTACCTGCAGGAATTAAATGTCCAACAATTACGTTTTCTTTTAGTCCACCTAAGATATCAACTTTACCGCTAACAGCAGCCTCGTTCAACACTTTGGTTGTTTCCTGGAAGGATGCAGCACTCATAAAGCTATTAGTTTGTAATGATGCACGAGTGATACCTTGTAATACTTGGCTTGATGTTGCAGGAACTGCTTCACGAGCGTCTATTGCTTTCATATCTCTGCGTTTCAAAGAAGAATTTTCATCTCTTAATTTACGTGCACTGATAATCTGACCAGCTTTGTATAAGTTTGATTCACCTGGATCTAATACAACAACTTTAGCATATAAGTTGTCATTTTCTTCCATGAAGGATGCTTTGTTCGCTAATTGTTTTTCTAAGAAAATTGTATCACCAGCTTCACTTATCTCTACTTTACGCATCATCTGACGCACAATTACTTCGAAATGTTTATCATTGATCTTCACACCTTGCAAACGATAAACCTCTTGAACCTCATTTACCAAATACTCTTGAACAGCAGTTGGTCCTTTGATAGCAAGAATATCGCTAGGTGTAATAGCACCATCAGATAGTGGCTCACCAGCTTTGATAAAATCATTTTCCTGAACAAGTGTATGTTTTGAAAGCTGAACAAGGTATGTTTTCTTTTCACCTGTTCTTGATTCAACGTGTACCTCACGGTTTCCACGTTTAATTTTTCCAAATGAAACAATACCATCAATTTCAGAAACTACAGCTGGGTTACTTGGATTACGTGCTTCAAACAATTCGGTAACACGTGGTAAACCTCCCGTGATATCACCTGTTTTACCAGAAGAACGAGGAATCTTAACAAGGATTTGTCCTGCTTCAATTTTCGCTGAATCATTAACAATTACGTGTGCCCCAACAGGAATGTTGTAGGTACGCAAAGTGTCTTTGTTTGCAACAATTTTAATCGCAGGATTTTTACTCTTATCGCGACTTTCAACAATCACCTTTTCTTTAAATCCTGTTTGCTCATCTGACTCCTCGCGGAAAGTAACACCTTCTTCAACGTTATCAAATTCAATTTTACCTGCAAACTCAGAAACAATTACAGCATTGTATGGATCCCAATCACAGATCATATCACCTTTTTTGACTTTCGCATTATTTTTTACATATGCTTGAGAACCATAAGGGATATTTCCTGTTGTAAGAACTATTTTTGTATTCGCATCAATAATGCGCATTTCAGCTGAACGGCCAATAACAACATCAACGGTTTGTCCATCAGGATTTTTACGTTTTACTGTTTTTAATTCGTCAATTTCTAAAATACCATCATATTTTGCTTCCAATTTAGATGAGGCAACAGAACCACCCGCAACACCTCCAACGTGGAAAGTACGCAATGTTAACTGTGTACCTGGCTCACCAATTGATTGAGCTGCAATAACACCAACAGCTTCACCTCTCTGAACCATGCGACCTGTAGCCAAGTTACGTCCGTAACATTTTCCACAAACCCCATTTTTGCTTTCGCAAGTTAATACTGAACGTATTTCAACAGATTCAATTGGAGATTCAGAAATTATTTTAGCATAATCCTCCGTTAACTCTTCACCTGATTCAATAATCAAATCACCAGTTAATGGATGGTAAATATTGTGAACTGTAGTTCTACCTAAAATACGCTCATACAATGACTCAACCACTTCATCATTCTTTTTCAATGGTGTAGCAATTAATCCACGTAATGTACCGCAATCTTCAATAGTAATAATTACATCCTGAGCAACGTCAACCAAACGTCTTGTTAAATAACCGGCATCAGCTGTTTTCAAAGCTGTATCGGCCAAACCTTTACGAGCACCATGGGTCGAAATAAAATACTCAAGAATTGATAATCCTTCTTTAAAGTTAGAGATAATTGGGTTTTCGATAATCTCTCCACCACCTGCACCTTTTTGAGGTTTTGCCATCAATCCACGCATACCACCTAACTGACGAATTTGTTCCTTAGAACCACGAGCTCCAGAATCCAACATCATGAAAACTGGGTTGAATCCTTGACGATCAGTTGTAAGTGTATTTAACACTTTAGCAGTGATACGAGAGTTTGTATGTGTCCAAATATCAATAACCTGATTGTAACGCTCATTATTAGTGATGAATCCCATGTTATAATTTGCTACCACCTCATCAACTTGTGCATTTGCATCAGCAATCATTTTCTCTTTATCTTCAGGAACCATTACATCACCAAGGTTAAACGACAAACCTCCACGGAATGCACTCATATAACCCAAGCCTTTAATATCATCAAGAAACTTAGCAGTTTTTGCCATACCAGTTGCTTTAACGATTGTTCCGATAATATCACGTAACGATTTTTTAGTCAACAATTCATTGATAAATCCAACTTCTTTTGGCACTACTTGATTGAACAAAATACGACCAACTGTTGTTTCAACTAATTTGTTAACTGTTTTTCCAGCTTCTTCAACTTGCAAACGAACCTTAACGAATGCATGTAAATCCACACGTTTCTCGTTGTAAGCGATAATTGTTTCTTCCGGTGAATAAAAAGTTAAGCCTTCGCCTTTTACTTTTTCTTCTTTTGTTGTTTTCTTGCCTTTGGTCATGTAATACAGACCAAGAACCATGTCTTGAGAAGGAACGGCAACTGGTGCACCATTCGCAGGATTCAAGATATTATGTGAAGCAAGCATCAACAATTGAGCTTCAAGAATCGCAGCATGCCCTAATGGAACGTGAACTGCCATTTGATCCCCGTCAAAATCCGCGTTAAACGCAGTACAAGTTAACGGATGCAACTGTATCGCTTTTCCCTCAATTAATTTTGGTTGGAAAGCTTGAATACCCAATCTGTGAAGTGTCGGAGCACGATTTAAAAGAACTGGATGTCCTTTTAAGATGTTCTCCAAAATATCCCAAACGATAGGTTCTTTTTTATCAACTATTTTCTTAGCAGATTTCACAGTCTTAACAACACCACGTTCGATCATCTTACGGATGATGAATGGCTTGAATAATTCTGCTGCCATATCTTTTGGCAGCCCGCATTCATGTAATTTTAATTCTGGCCCAACGACAATTACTGAACGTGCAGAATAATCAACACGTTTACCAAGTAAATTTTGACGGAAACGGCCTTGTTTACCTTTTAATGAATCTGACAATGATTTTAAAGCACGGTTTGATTCCGTTTTTACTGCATTTGATTTACGCGAGTTGTCGAATAATGAATCTACAGACTCTTGTAACATACGTTTTTCATTACGTAAGATAACTTCAGGAGCTTTGATCTCGATCAATCTTTTCAAACGGTTGTTACGGATAATAACACGTCTGTAAAGGTCATTTAAATCAGATGTTGCAAAACGACCACCGTCCAATGGCACCAATGGACGCAATTCTGGTGGAATTACAGGGACAATTTTCACAATCATCCACTCAGGACGATTTTCAATATGTTGGTTTGCATGACGGAAACTTTCAACAACTTGCAAACGCTTTAATGCTTCGTTCTTACGTTGTTGAGATGTTTCAGTGTTTGCTTTATGGCGCAAGTCGAATGACAATGCATCAAGATCAACACGGCTTAAAAGCGCTTGTAACGCTTCAGCACCCATCTTTGCAATAAATTTATTTGGATCATTATCATCTAAATACTGATTCTCTTTTGGAAGAGTATCTAAAATATTTAAATATTCTTCTTCTGATAAAAAGTCAAGATAATTAACTCCATCAACAGCTTTTACACCTGAATTTACTACAACATAACGCTCATAGTAAATAATCATATCCAATTTTTTTGTTGGTAAACCTAAAAGGTAACCAATTTTATTTGGCAATGATTTAAAATACCAGATATGAGCAACAGGAACAACTAAATTGATGTGTCCCATACGCTCTCTACGTACTTTCTTTTCAGTAACTTCAACACCGCAACGGTCACAAACAATACCTTTGTAACGAATACGTTTATATTTTCCACAAGCACATTCCCAATCTTTTACCGGACCAAAAATTCTTTCACAAAACAAGCCACCCATTTCTGGTTTATAAGTTCTGTAATTGATGGTTTCGGGCTTTACTACTTCACCGCTTGAACGCTCCAAAATCGCTTCTGGTGACGCAAGGCTGATGGTAATTTTCGAGAAATTACTTTTTAATTTATTGTCTCTTTTAAAAGCCATTTTATATCAGTTTAAAAAGTTCAAAGTTTAAGGTTTAAAGTTGTTCCGATTTTTTGCTTTCGCAAAAAATCGGAATTAAACTTTTTTGTTAGTCAAGTGCAATGTTCAATCCTAATCCACGTAACTCATGCAACAACACGTTGAATGATTCAGGAATTCCTGGAGTTGGCATGTTTTCACCTTTAACAATAGCTTCGTATGCTTTCGCACGTCCTACAACGTCATCCGATTTAATAGTAAGGATCTCCTGAAGGATGTTGGCAGCGCCAAATGCCTCAAGTGCCCAAACCTCCATCTCACCAAAACGCTGACCTCCTAATTGAGCTTTACCACCCAAAGGTTGTTGTGTAATAAGTGAATATGGTCCAATAGAACGAGAGTGCATCTTATCATCAACCATATGTCCTAATTTTAACATATAGATAATTCCAACAGTTGCTGGCTGATCAAATCTTTCTCCTGTTCCACCATCGGTTAAGTATGTACGTCCGAAACGCGGTAATTTAGCTTTATCAGTCCACTCGTTTAACTGCTCTGTAGTTGCACCATCAAAGATCGGAGTAAAGAATTTTTCTCCTAATTTTTGTCCAGCCCATCCAAGAACGGTTTCATATATCTGACCAAGGTTCATACGTGAAGGCACACCTAGTGGATTTAGAACAATGTCAACCAATGTTCCATCTTCAAGGAAAGGCATATCTTCATCACGAACGATACGCGCAACAATACCTTTGTTACCATGACGACCCGCCATTTTATCACCTACTTTTAATTTACGTTTTTTAGCAATGTAAATTTTCGCAAGCTGAATAATACCAGCTGGTAACTCATCACCAATTGTAACCGCAAATTTCTTGCGTTTGTAAGCTCCTAATAAATCATTGTACTTGATATAATAGTTGTGAAGTAAAATTTTGATCTTCTCATTCACATCTTTATCAGTAGTCCATTTACTAGGATTTACAGTTGTAAAATCTATTTTCTCAAGACTCTTTTGAGTAAACTTTGTACTTTTGGGAACAACTTCTTCTTTCAAGACATTGTAAACACCTTGAGAGGTTTTGCCATTAACTAAAGTGAAAAGCTTCTCAATCATTCTGTTTTTTAATGCAGAAACCTCAACGTTGTGCTCTTTATCAATTTTCTCAAGAACAGGCTTTTCTTCTGCTTTTGATTTCTTATCCTTGATTGCTCTAGAGAATAATTTTTTATCGATAACAACACCACGCAATGATGGAGGCGCTTTTAATGAAGCATCTTTAACATCACCGGCTTTGTCACCAAAGATGGCGCGTAATAGTTTTTCTTCTGGTGAAGGATCCGTTTCTCCTTTAGGAGTAATTTTTCCAATTAAAATATCACCTTCTTTTACTTCAGCACCAATTCGGATCAATCCATTTTCATCCAAGTCTTTTGTAGCCTCTTCAGAAACGTTAGGGATATCAGAAGTTAATTCTTCCAATCCACGTTTTGTATCACGAACTTCTAATGAATACTCATCAATATGAACAGATGTAAAAATATCCTCACGAGCAACGCGCTCAGAGATAACGATAGCATCCTCAAAATTATAACCTTTCCATGGCATAAATGCCACTTTCATGTTACGACCAAGAGCTAATTCACCATTTTGAGTTGCATAACCATCGCACAATACTTGTCCTTTTGTAACTTTTTCACCTTTTTTTACGATCGGTTTCAAGTTGATACAGGTACTTTGATTGGTTTTACGGAATTTTGTTAATTGATAACGTTTAATATCTTCTTCAAAGCTTATTAAACGATCATCATCTGTACGATTGTATCGGATAACAATTTCGTTAGCATCAACATATTCAACTGTTCCTTCGCCTTCAGCATTAATCAAAACACGAGAATCGCGCGCTACTAATGGCTCTAAACCAGTGCCAACAATTGGAGCTTCAGGACGTAACAAAGGTACAGCCTGACGCATCATATTCGACCCCATCAATGCACGATTGGCATCATCATGTTCCAAGAAAGGAATTAATGAAGCTGCAATAGAAGCAATTTGATTTGGAGCAACGTCCATTAATTGTAGTTTTTCAGGCTCTACAACAGGGAAATCGCCTTCATAACGGGCTTTAATCTTTTTATCAATAAAATTACCTTTACTATCAACTGGTGTTGTTGCTTGCGCAATTAGTTTTTGACCTTCTTCTTCTGCGCTTAAATAAGTAAGTGATTTTTCAAGATCCACTCTACCGTTTGTTACGGTCATATATGGAGTTTCAATAAATCCTAACTTATTGATTTTTGCAAACACACAGAGTGAAGAAATCAAACCAATGTTTGGTCCCTCAGGAGTTTCAATTGTACATAAACGACCGTAGTGAGTATAATGAACGTCACGAACCTCAAAACCAGCGCGCTCACGAGACAGACCACCTGGCCCGAGTGCCGAAAGTCTACGCTTGTGCGTGATTTCTGCAAGAGGGTTGGTTTGATCCATAAATTGTGATAACTGATTTGTTCCGAAGAACGAATTGATAACAGATGACAATGTTTTTGCATTGATTAGATCTGTAGGCGTGAACACCTCGTTATCACGAACATTCATACGTTCACGAATTGTACGAGCCATACGAGCAAGACCAACACCAAACTGTGAATACAATTGTTCACCTACTGTACGAACACGTCTGTTACTTAAATGGTCAATATCATCCACATCAGCTTTTGAATTGATAAGTTCAATCAAATATTTAATGATGCAAATAATATCTTCTTTTGTTAATGTTTTAGTTGTAAAAGGTGTTTCAAGATTCAATTTTTTATTGATTCTGTAACGTCCTACTTCACCTAAATCGTAACGTTTATCAGAAAAAAACAATTTATCAATGATACCACGAGCTGTTTCTTCATCAGGTGGTTCGGCATTACGCAACTGGCGATAAATATGCTCTACCGCTTCTTTTTCAGAGTTTGAAGTATCTTTTTGTAATGTATTGTAAATGATTGCATAATCACCAGCATTTACTTCTTGTTTGTGAAGGATAACTGATTTTACGTTAGCATCAACAATCATATCAATATGACCAGCTTCCAAAATGGTTTCGCGATCAATAATTACTTCGTTACGCTCAATAGATACAACTTCTCCAGTGTCCTCATCTACGAAATCTTCAATCCATGTTTTTAAAACACGTGCTGCAAGTTTACGTCCAATTGCGGTTTTTAGTCCGGCTCTGCTAACTTTTAATTCATCAGCTAAACCAAATATTTCGAGGATTTGTTTATCACTTTCAAATCCGATAGCTCTTAATAATGTTGTTACTGGTAATTTTTTCTTACGATCGATATACGCATACATCACGTTATTAATATCGGTAGAAAACTCAATCCACGAACCTTTGAAAGGAATTACACGTGCTGAATAAAGTTTTGTTCCGTTTGCGTGACGACTTTGACCGAAGAACACACCAGGTGAACGGTGCAACTGAGATACGATAACACGTTCTGCTCCATTGATAACAAAAGTACCTTTTGGAGTCATATACGGAATAGTACCCAAGTAAACATCCTGTACGATTGTTTCAAAATCTTCGTGTTCAGGATCTGTACAATACAAACGTAACTTTGCTTTTAGAGGAACGCTGTATGTTAATCCACGCTCAATACACTCTTCTAAAGAGTAACGCGGTGGATCAATAAAATAATCTAGAAATTCAAGTACGAAATTATTTCGTGCATCGGAGATTGGAAAATTTTCTGCGAAAACTTTGAAAAGTCCTTCGTTTTGACGATTTTCAGAAGTTGTTTCTAACTGAAAAAAATCTTGAAACGATTTAAGTTGTATATCTAAAAAGTCAGGATATTCAATTTGACTTTTGATAGATGCGAAACTAATTCTTTGAGTTTTTTTTGTCTGAGTCAAGGTGCTTTAGTTTTTAGCTTGCATTTGGATAACAAGCTGGGTTAATAAGAGAAAACAAAATAAACAACAAAAAGGCATAGACCTCCTCCACCAATAGTGGAGAGAGTTCCAGACCTTATAGATTGTGTATTAGAGCAGCTTATTTAATCTCAACTGTTGCTCCTGCTTCTTCTAATTGTTTTTTCACAGTTTCAGCATCTGCTTTAGAAATGCCTTCTTTAACTGGTTTTGGTGCACCGTCAACAAGATCTTTTGATTCTTTCAAACCTAACCCTGTTAAGTCTTTTACAACTTTCACAACACCTAATTTTGCAGCACCTGCTGCAACTAAAATTACATCAAATGCAGTTTTTTCTTCTGCTGCTGCTGCTCCGCCACCTGCTGCTACAACTACTGCTGCTGCTGCTGGTTCGATACCATATTCGTCTTTAAGAATTGTTGATAATTCTTGCACTTCTTTAACAGTTAAGTTAACTAACTGTTCAGCAATTGCTTTTACGTCTGCCATTGTTATTGATTTTAAAATTTGTTACTAATTAATTTTTATTTTTCTTACTTAAACTGTATACGGATTAAGCCGCATCTTTTTTCTCTGCATTTGCCTGCAAAGCTCCGATAACTCGTTTAGCAGGAGACTGAAGTAATGCAACAACATCTGCGATAAGCTCATTTTTGCTCTTAATATTTGCAAGAGCATCAAGTTCTTTGTCGCCAATGTAGATGTTTTCTTCAACAAACGCACCTTTCAAAATAGGTTTGTCGTTTTTTGCTCTAAACGCTTTAATTAACTTCGCAGGAGTACTACCTACTTCGGTAAACATTACGGCTGTGGCACCTTTTAATACAGGTATCAATTCCGTTAGGCGGCTATCTGCTGCTTGCTCCAATGCTTTTTTTAGCAATGAATTTTTCACAACAGTTAACGAAACCTTTTTTTCGAAGCAAGACTTTCTGAATTGGTTAATTTTTTCTACAGTTAAAGAAGAGCAATCAGCCAAGTAGATTTTATTATTTGCATTTAGCTGTTCTACTAAAGATTCGATTATTTTTGTTTTATCTTCTTTTTTCATTTCTATTGGTTTTTATCTGTTTCGTGGAAGCCGTCACAGATGATAAATTGATTAAAAGTATTACCCTAAAAACTTAGGATCAATTTCAATACTTGGACTCATAGTAGAAGACATAAAAATACTTCTAACATAAGTTCCTTTTGCTGATGAAGGTTTAAGCTTCATTATTGTTTGTAACAATTCATTCGCATTATCTGCAATTTTTGAACTGTCAAAAGATACCTTCGCAACCAATGCCTGAACAATACCGGCCTTATCAACTTTAAAGTCAATCTTACCACCTTTTGAATCAGTAACGGCTTTTCCGATGTCCATAGTAACTGTTCCTGTTTTTGGGTTTGGCATTAAACCGCGAGGCCCAAGAACACGACCTAATGCTCCTACTTTACCCATAACAGAAGGCATAGTAATGATTACATCAACATCTGTCCATCCACCTTTGATTTTCTCAATGTACTCATCTAAACCAACAAAGTCAGCACCAGCAGCTTTTGCTTCCGCTTCTTTATCAGGTGTACAAAGAACTAACACTTTCATTGTTTTACCTGTACCATGAGGTAAAGAAACTGACCCACGTACCATTTGATTAGCTTTACGGGGATCAACTCCCAAACGCACGCTAATCTCAACAGATGAATCAAATTTTGTGTTGGTGATTTCTTTAACTAGTTTAGCTGCTTCTGCCAATGTATATGATTTTGTATTATCATATTTCGACAAAGCAAGTTTTCTGTTTTTTGAAATTTTTGTCATTATAATTGAATTGTGATGTGCAAACGTCACGCATAAAGCGGACTCCATCGGTTAAACTTACTTTTTAAGGGGAGATTCACCTGTTACAGTTAATCCTAAACTTCTTGCTGTACCAGCAACCATACTCATTGCAGATTCAATTGTAAAGCAGTTTAAATCGGGCATTTTGCCTTCAGCTACTTCACGAATTTGATCCCAAGATACAGTTCCAACTTTTTGACGGTTAGATTCTTTAGAACCTTGTTTTACTTTTGTTATTTCTAATAAAGTAACTGCTACCGGTGGGTTTTTAAGTATAAATTCAAATGATTTATCGGTATACACTGTAATGATAACAGGGACAACTTTTCCAGCTTTATCTTGGGTTCTAGCATTGAACTGCTTGCAGAACTCCATTATATTAACACCTTTTGCTCCTAATGCAGGTCCAATTGGTGGTGAAGGATTTGCAGCTCCTCCTTTTATTTGTAGCTTAATTAAAGCTCCTATTTCTTTTGCCATTTTTTTATCTAGTTTAAAAGTTTGAAGTATTAAGTTTGAAAGTTTGTTGATGGAAGCTCAAATTTAACTTTTTCTACTTTTTTACATTAAACCGTATTATTAATTTTCTTTTTCTACTTCTAAATATCCTAATTCAAGAGGTGTCTTTCTACCAAAAATTTTCACCATTACCTCTAATTTTTTCTTTTCCTCATTTACTTTTTCAATGCTTCCTGTGAAACCATTGAAAGGACCATTAATTACTTTTACAGTTTCGCCAACAATAAAAGGAATATTCAATTGCGCATCGCTACCTTCAAGATCATCAACTGTTCCAAGTATACGATTAATTTCTGCTAAGCGCATTGGAACTGGTGCTCCACCTTTTGTTTCTCCTAAAAAACCAATAACACCTGTAATGTTTTTTATAACGTGAGCAACTTCACCAACCAGTGCTGCCTCAACCAAAATATAACCACCGTAAAAGGGACGTTCTTTACTAACTTTTTTTCCGTTACGTATTTGATAAATCTTTTCAGTTGGAATTAATATTTGAGAAACAAAATTCCCTAATCCCAAACGATTAATTTCAAGTTCAATATACTGCTTTACTTTTTTCTCCTGTCCACTGATTGCTCTTACGACATACCACTTTTTAACAGCTTCAGTTTTTGTTTGCTCGCTCATTTTTTTAAATTATATCGTTTATAAAAATAAATGATAGATAGCTTCCATTCCTTTATTAAAAGTAAAATCCATCACAAAGATTATAAATGCAATAATGACTGAAGCAATCATTACTACAATAGCGCTTCCTTGTAATTCACTCCAGGTTGGCCAACTTACTTTATGAAAAAGTTCGTTAGTTGTTTCGTCAATATATGTTCTGAATTTGCCCATTTTTTGATCTTTTTGTGGTCAACACAATTATTAACCAATATTTTTTTTTGCACAGGTGGAGAGATTCGAACTCCCATCAAAGGTTTTGGAGACCTCTATTCTACCCTTGAACTACACCTGTATTTGTGTTCCAATTTTTTTGATTCCTAAACTCTTAAAACTATGTTTTAAGTATCACCTATTATTAGTACAAAACAGCAGGCAATGTTTTACACTGCCTACTGTCGCACTATTTTTTTGTATTCTTACTTAATGATTTCAGTTACCTGACCTGCACCAACTGTACGACCTCCTTCGCGGATAGCGAAACGCAAACCTTGTGTCATTGCAACAGGAACGATCAATTTTACTGTAATAGTAACATTATCTCCAGGCATAACCATGTCGCGTCCTGTAGGTAATTCAATTTCTCCAGTTACGTCAGTTGTACGTAAGTAGAATTGAGGACGGTATTTATTATGGAAAGGAGTATGACGTCCACCTTCTTCTTTTTTCAAAACATAGATCTCAGCTTTGAACTCAGTGTGAGGAGTGATGGTTCCTGGTCTTACAACAACCATTCCTCTACGGATATCTTTTTTATCAATACCACGTAACAATAAACCAACATTATCACCTGCTTCACCACGATCAAGAATCTTACGGAACATTTCAACACCAGTAATAACTGATTTTAATTTTTCCTCTTGCATACCAATGATTTCGATCTCATCACCTGTATTGATAACACCAGTTTCGATTTTACCAGTAGCTACAGTACCACGACCTGTGATAGTAAATACATCCTCAACCGGCATCAAGAAAGGTTTTTCAATTTCACGAGTTGGAATTGGAATATAAGTATCAACAGCATCCATTAATTCCATAATTTTTGGCATCCATTTTGGATCTTTATTCAAACCACCCAAAGCTGAACCTTGGATAATAGGAGTATTTGCACCATCAAATTGGTAGAAAGTTAATAATTCACGTATTTCCATTTCAACAAGTTCCAACAATTCAGGATCGTCAACCATGTCAACTTTGTTCATGAAAACAACAATTTTAGGAACGCCAACCTGACGAGCCAAAAGGATATGTTCACGAGTTTGAGGCATAGGACCATCTGTAGCAGCAACAACAAGGATAGCACCGTCCATTTGGGCAGCACCAGTAACCATGTTTTTTACGTAATCCGCGTGACCTGGACAGTCAACGTGAGCATAGTGACGGTTAGCTGTAGAATATTCTACGTGAGATGTATTAATTGTGATACCACGTTCTTTTTCCTCTGGAGCATTATCAATTGAAGAGAAATCTCTTACTTCTGATAAACCTTTTTCAGCCAATACAACAGTGATTGCTGCGGTTAAGGTAGTTTTACCGTGGTCAACGTGACCGATTGTTCCAATGTTTACATGTGGTTTGGAGCGGTCGAATTTTTCTTTAGCCATTGCTATTTTATTTTATTAATTGTTATTTTATATATTATTTACTTCAAAAAATCTTTTCAAAAAACAATGCAATTAAAATCCAACCGAAAAAAATTACATTCAATAAATTTATCCTTCAAAAACAACATCTCATTAAGAGCTGTTGATGAGGATTGAACTCACGACCTCTTCCTTACCAAGGAAGTGCTCTACCACTGAGCTACAACAGCTTAATGTAAAGCATTGAGCAAAAAAAAGAGCGGAAGACCGGGCTCGAACCGGCCACCCTCAGCTTGGAAGGCTGACGCTCTACCAAATGAGCTACTTCCGCTTTTATTTATTATATATTAAAGAACTATTCTACTTAAAAAAATTTCTCCCAAAAATTGTGGGGAGAGAAGGATTCGAACCTTCGAAGCAATTAAGCAACAGATTTACAGTCTGTCCCATTTGGCCACTCTGGTATCTCCCCGACAGTATCACACAAAAAAAAGAGCCGATGGAGGGATTCGAACCCCCGACCAGCTGATTACAAATCAGCTGCTCTGGCCAACTGAGCTACATCGGCTTATCTGTTGAAACACTATATTTTAAAGAACTTTAATCGTTTTACTCTACTTTTTTCAATAACTTTCTTGAAAAAGGATTGCAAAGCTATAAAACATTTGTTAACCTACAAAAGAATTAATGACTTTTTTAAAAAAAAATGCAACCTCAACTATTTTGAGGCTGCAAATTTAGATAAATGTTTGATTTATTGAACTTATATTCCTTTTATTTTTTCTTTATGGCGTTTTACTTGTATTTTAAGAGCATCTATACTTGTATCAATTGCCTCTTCGAAACTTTTACATTGTTTTTTGGCAAACAAATCATTCCCGGGGATATGAATTTTAATTTCCGCTATTTTATTTTCCAATCCATCTGACTTATCAATTTTGAGTATTACCTCGCTTTTTATGATTCCATCATACAGATGTGTTAATTTATCAACTCTTTCCTGAACAAATTCTAAAAGTTTTTTGTCGGCATCAAAATGTACCGATTGAATTTTTAACGTCATGATCTTTTCCTCCTATTATTTAAATTATTGATTTATTAATACTCCAGCAAATTTATGCTTTTGGATGTGCTTGTTTATGAATATTTTTTAATTTTTCAACTGTATTATGCGTGTATACTTGAGTTGCAGAAAGGTTTGCATGTCCCAACAATTCCTTTATTGCATTTAAATCAGCTCCATTATTAAGCATATGTGTCGCAAATGTATGCCTTAAAACATGTGGACTCTTTTTATCCAATGTTGTTACTTGCGAAAGGTAATTATTAACTATGCGATAGGCAAACTTTTCATTGATTTTTTTCCCTCTTGTGCTTAAAAACAAATAATCGTGTTCCAAATTACCTTTTAATGAAATATACTTTTTGATGCTTTCACAAATTTGATCATTAAATGGAATGATCCTTTCTTTATTACGTTTTCCCAAAACTTTAAGCTGACAACTGAAAAAATCAACGTTTGACTGTTTTAAGTTAATCAATTCTGATAAACGCATGCCTGTAGCATAAAACAATTCGATAATCAATTTATTCCTATGCCCGCCAAGATCTTCTCCAAAGTCAATGTTATCAAGAAGCAAATCCATATTTTGCTTTTCAACAAAAACAGGCAATCGTTTTGATGTTTTTGGTGATTGTATTTTCAACATTGGGTTTTCGGTTACAATATTTTGACGTAACAGGTATTTATAAAAGGTTTTAAGTGCACTTATTTTGCGATTTACAGAACGCGGAGTGACTTTTTGTTCCATAAGGCTAACTACCCATGAACGAACTATCATATGGCTTATTTCTTCTGTAGATTTCAATTCATACGAACTAAGAAGAAATTCAAGAAATTGGCGTAAATCATTAGTATAGGCAACTAACGTGTGATTGGAAAATCTCTTTTCGTATTGGAGGTATTGTAAAAAACTATCCCGACTCGCTTCTAGATCCATAAATAAAAAGAGGAAAAATTACTTTGTTTAACGCATATAACTTTTAAAAGTTATATAAAAACAAATAAATTTTTCCTCTTTCGAGTATTATAAAATAATGAAGAATTATGCTTCTTCGTTACGTTGCATTTTTTCTTTGTAAACTGCTTTTATTCTAGCTTCACGGAAAACAACTGATGGTTTTGTGAATTTCTGACGTTCACGTAATTCTTTTACAACACCTGTTTTTTCAAATTTCTTTTTGAATTTCTTTAGTGCTTTTTCAATTGCTTCGCCTTCTTTAACTTGAACTATTAACATTATATTTTGTTTTAAATTTTTATAATTAGGGTTGCAAATGTACAAATTCTTTCTAAATCTGCAAATATTATTTTAATATCTCACGTGAAATAACCAATTTTTGAATTTCTGATGTCCCTTCACCTATGGTACACAATTTGGAATCTCGGTAATATTTTTCTGCTGGAAAGTCTTTTGTATAGCCATATCCACCAAATATCTGAACACCTTCTGTAGATACACGAACAGCGACTTCTGATGCATAATATTTAGCAAAAGCACCTTCTTTTGTCATTTTCAACCCTTTATTTTTTCTGTCAGCAGCTGAAAATGTTAACAACTCTGCGGCTTCAATCTGGGTCGCCATATCTGCTAACTTAAAGCCTATCGCTTGAAACTGAGAAATAGATTTCCCGAACTGTTCACGCTCTTTAGAATATTTTAAAGCTGCATCAAAAGCTCCTTTTGCAATACCAATAGAAAGAGCTGCAATAGAAATACGACCACCGTCTAATACTTTCATTGCTTGAACAAAACCATCTCCTTCTTTGCCCATCATTTGATCTTTATGAACGCGACAATTATCGAAAATAAGTTCTGCAGTTTCAGAAGCTCTCATCCCCAATTTATTTTCTTTTTTACCAGAATTAAAACCAGTAGTTCCTTTTTCAATAATAAAAGAAGACATTCCATGTGAATCACCTTTTTCTCCGGTGCGAGCAATTACAACGGCTACTTGACCAGTGATTGCGTGGGTTATAAAGTTTTTCGACCCATTCAACACATAATAATCACCATCTTTTTTGGCTGTTGTGTTCATTCCGCCTGAATCAGAACCTGTACCTGTTTCTGTTAAGCCCCAAGCACCAATCCATTCAGCAGTAGCTAATTTAGGAAGATATTTTTTCTTTTGTTCTTCATTACCAAAAGCAAGGATGTGACCAGTACACAATGAATTGTGAGCAGCCATCGATAATCCAATTGAACCACATATTTTTGATAATTCAACAATAGCTGTAACATATTCGGTATATGAAAACCCTGAACCCCCATATTCTGTTGGAACAACAACCCCCATCAATCCAAGTTCACCAAGTTTTTTGAAAACTTCTACCGGGAAAATTTGTTTTTCGTCCCATTCCATCATATTCGGACGAATATGATCATTACCAAATTTTTTAATCATATCAGCAATCATATGCTGATTTTCGTTTATGCTAAAATCCATGATTTATTATTTTTGATTTTAAGTGCGCAAAAATATAATTTTTATTCTAATAGTTTTTGCCTGTTTCCAGAAAAAATATCAGATTATGATAGGAATCATAATTGAGCCTTTATTGCTTTATTTTTATGAACGAATAGTAATCTCCTAATATTTTAATAGCAATACCATACTTGCTAATAATTTACCAAACTAATGATGTTTTCGCTGTATTTATTTAATTTTTCTTTTCCATTCAAAAAATCTAATTCCACGACAAAAGCAAAACCTGCAACATTCCCTTTTTGCATTTGAATTAATTTTGCAGCAGCCTCAGCGGTCCCTCCTGTTGCTAGTAAATCATCATGAATTAAAACGTTCCACCCAGGTTGAATTTCACCTACCTGCATTTCTACTTTAGCGCTTCCATATTCTAAATCATACTCATAGAAAATAGTTTTGTATGGTAATTTACCTGATTTACGCACTAAAATAAAAGGAACATTTAATTTATTTGCTAATGCAAAACCGAATAAAAAGCCACGACTTTCAACACCTACTACAGCATTTATATTTTTATCTGCACAATAATTTACAAATACATTTACTATGTCATCACAAAGTTCTGGTTTGTGCAGTATAGGTGTGATATCTTTAAAAAGTATTCCTGGCTTTGGGAAATCGGCAACATCGCGGATTGTGTTTTTTAGTTGTTGTTCTAACATATTTAAATATTTTTTAATTTAATAATCTTCTCATTCAAAGTGTGACACACTTATCAACTAACTCGACATTTAACTTTCTTAATCTAAAATTAAATATGGTGCAATTTTACGGTATGTTTCGTCATCTACCAAATCTGTTTTTTTTATATCATCAACAGTCTTAAATTTACCATGATTTTTACGGTAATTGACAA
>CAIXIP010000191.1 GCA_903919535.1 uncultured Bacteroidota bacterium
CGATCTTCAGCATAATTTTGCTGAGGCTTTTTCTTTTAAATATATTTTAATACCTAACAAATTGTGAAAACAAAAAAGCCTTCGATAATTTATCGAAGGCTTTTTTATAAAGAATAGTTTTATTTATTCTACAATCATTTTTCCAGAGATCATATTACTTCCAACTTTAACAGTATAGAAATAAATGCCTGCATTATATTTTGCAAGGTCAACATTTAAATTGTGTGTACCTGCATTGTAGTTTTGATTTGTTAATTCTGCAATCATTTGTCCCGTAACATTGTACATTTTTATAACTACATTTTCTTTTGCAGTATTTGTAAATGTTAATGTAGCTGTTGTGTTTGCAGGGTTTGGGTATACTGATACATTGGCTGTGTTGTTGCCATATTCATTGATTCCTGAAGGACATAATACGTCAGCAACCGGGATCTTATAATAAACGATATCAGCGATAGAACTGTTTTGAGGATCAACTGGTGTTGTTGTTGAAACACCATGTCCAACGTTATTGTCTTGTTGAACAATTACATGAACAAATCCATCAACATCTTTTGCCATTGCACCATATACACCTTCTAAAAGGTCATAAGCTCCTGTTTCTAAAGGTGATTCAGGGTTTGTGATGTCTTTAGGTAAACACCATGTAGCACCACCATCATTTGATGTTGTTATAAAAGTGTGGCGGTAACATTTTCCTGCATGAGGACCATCTGATCCATTAAGAGAACCTGATGGATAATCATCCATTCCTTCATAAATACTAGAATAAGCTAAATAAATGTTTCCGTTTGCATCAACTCCTGCACTTGGATGAGATGATAACGAAACCTGATATGATCCAAATCCCAGAGTTCCATCAGTTGGAACAAACATATCAAGAGTATTATTTCCGTTAAGGTCAAAAGCACTAGCAATCATTACAGGCTCAGAGCTACCCATACTTTCATTCCAATACATTAAGCCATCAGTTCCAGGGAAGTACGATAAACCTTGTCCTGTAGCAGTTCCCGGTACATCGCAAACTACTCTCATTCTACCATAAAAAACGTGAGCATTTCCTTGGTTATCTAATAATACTGCAACTGAAGCATCATTAGATTCTAATGTGTCAATAACGCCATCTAAAGGAAGAGTATCAGTAACCATTGTAGCGGCATCAAACATTGCGATTGGGAATTTGTGAACAATTGTTTTCACCCATGAAGTTCCATTGTTAGTTGATTTTAACAAGATAACATCGTTATCAAAACCTCCAATAACAATCGCAACAGTATCGCCTTTTGCATCAATTGAATATTGGTCACCACCAAATCCTAAATAATGTGACGAATCAATATCAGCAATTATCGTTCTTTGTTTATCCCATGTAGCACCACCATCTAATGAACGTGAGTATGATACTGCACCATTTTGTCCATGAAAAGGAGTAGTTCCAGATCCGGATGTTTGAGAAATAACATGAACCGATTGTCCGTTAGCACCACCAACACTCATACGAGGCCAAGTGTCGGTAACAGGAAGTAATGATGCATTTGCCCATGCTCCAGTTCCTTTTACAGGTCGGCTTGAATTATGAAGAGTTGTTCCATCATGCGTTATAATTATTTCTTCGCCAGTTGATGTTACTCCGATACTTGGAAAACCTGTTCTTACATTTTCTACTCGAACTGTTGGATTTGTACCCCAATTAGTGCCATCAAAATAATTATATCCGGTACCTCTTTCAGTCCAGCTAGCTGTTTCTTGCGACATTGTCCAGCAGGCAGAAATACTTCCATCACGACTTTTTACAATTCTATTACAAACACTTGCGTTTGTTTGAAGTTGGTAACCAGTTGTTCCAATAACAGTTGTTGTAAACGCTCTGTTTTGGTTTTTTACTTCAGTTTTAGGTTTAGTAGTTAATGCAGATACGATGCTTTCAAATGAATCTTGAGCAGTGCCACCTAATTGTTGATTTTTTTGGTAAGGCAAAGCTTTGTTTGCAATTTTTGGATTAATCTTTATTGGAGCGTAGCTTGATGTAGGTGTGGCTGCATTCTGTGCAATAGTTGCGCCTGCAATACATAAAGCGATTCCAAACAGTAATTGTTTTTTCATAGCATATTATTTTTTAGGTTATTATTTTAATATTTTCAAGACAAGCAAATGTATATAAATCAATGATTTAAAACAAGATTAATTATGCTCAAATTTAGGTTTCGATTTGTTAAAAAAATCATAGGAAGTGAAAATAATATTTTTTTTCTTTCACCCAATTTAGGACTCTTCGGGATACTCCTAAACCAAACTGTCAGCGCTCTTGTGGCACTTAGCCTATGCTTTGCTGTACTTTTCTCAACGCCTCGAATCATGCGAGAATGCGTTCTCCGTCCTTCAAAAAGTTATGGGCGCTCAGCCTTGCTATTTATAATGGTTCTACTTTAATTGTTTTAACTTTTAATGGCTCTTTATAGCAAGAGAAAAGTATTTATTTGGAGTTTGGAAGTTAGCAGGGTAAAAACTTTTGATTGGGAGGGTTGTATATATTGCACATAAAGTATTTGAAACCCGGTATAAATATTTTCTATTTTCTTCAGTTGTCCCTTCAAGCATTCCTTTCAAAACATCCCAACGTATATCATTCGGATTGTTTCCGTAATCGTGCCAAACAATAATGGAGTTTTTATCTTTCAAAAGTTTAAACGCATTTTCGGTATCGCTCTTCACACTTTCATAATGATGGTCACCATCAATAAAGATGAGGTCAAATTTTTGATAAAACGTTTTGAAATCAAAGGAGAGCGAATTTCCTTGAAGATGTGTTACATTTTTTAATGCTTTTGAATAATAGCGATGCAATTCCACATAATTTTTATCCAATCCCATTTTCAACATTTCTTCATCAGGCAAATTTAGTGTTACACATTCTTTTGCTGCACTTGCTACATTGGCTACACTTTCACCACGCCATGTGCCAATTTCGAAATATTTGCAGTCATTTTTTTGTTGAGCCAATCCTTTTAATAAAGCCAGATCAATAGGAGTAGAGCCCCCATCAAGCGAACAAAATGGTTCAACAGTTTCATTGAAATTTGGAAGAAGATCAATAATGTCAATCGTTTTTAATCCTTCCGGTAAATTAAATTTTGCTATTACTTGCTGTTTATTAATGTCATCATCATCTAATATTTTATTTAGTAATGATGGCTGCTTAAGGATCAATAAAATTGCTTTAATAAATTTTTTTAATTTTTTCATTGAAAGAAAATTAAGTTTCTTTTAAAAATGTGCTGATAAAGATATTTACTTCGTAATTAAAAATGATTTTGTTTGTTCTTTTAGCCATATAAAATCAGAAACTGTCGGCAGCAATTGCTGTACTTTGATTTCGGCTTCTCTTGTAAAATAAATTATTATAAATAGTGCGATCCCTAAGTAGGAAATACTGGAGATGATTCCTGCTACAACTATTCCGTATGAAGGAATAACTAATATACTTAATAGTACGGTGATTAGTAATCCAATTAAATTGGAATAGGTATTCACCTTGTATTTGCCGGTTCCCGAAAAATAATGTCCTATAATTAATGTGATGTTATAAAAAACAATACCTGGAGAGAGTAATAATATTACTTGTTTTACATCTTTAAATTCACTTCCGAATAACCAAACCCAAAATTCGGAAGGAAGTAATAATAAAGGAATGAGTGCCATTATGCATATGATGATACTAAGTTTTGTCATTTGCAATGTGAGTGTTTGAGCAAATTTAATATTAGTACTATTTGCTATTTTCGGGTAAAGCACAGCCGCAAAACTATTGCTAATTAATAATAATGATTCTATTAATGATATTCCGTTTGAATATACACCCAAAATGGCTGCCCCAGAATAACTTGCAAGCAGATAATAACTAACTCTGAAACTCATAAATTGCAATATATGTCCTGCTTGATTAACCATTCCAAGCTTTACTAATTGGTAGAAAAGTTTTTTGCTTTCGTGAAATGAAACTTCTTTTAAATACGGAATTATTAAAACAGTACTTACTAATAAACATAATCCCATTGCTGCATATAATGAATTGATATATGAATGGATATCAGTTTGATGAAAGCTTTTTGTTAAAAGAATTAGTACTACAACATTAATTACTGTTTGAAGTAAGGAGATATAATTATTACTCATTATTTTTTCTTTACCTAAAAGAATACTGAGATTGGTAGCTAAAAATGAATTAATAAGTGAAAGAATAATAACAGGAGTAGCCAAATTTTCAGGAACAGCCGGAAAATATTTCAGCACTGCAAATGCAATTACAGCAACAATAACCGACCATAAATTACTTAATAAATAAAGTAAAAAAATATTATAACGAGGCACAAAATAAACTAATGATGAGCCTCCCACCATATTGCAAAATAAAAGGATCATAGCAATGCTGGTTAAAATAAGACTCGCCTCACCCTTTCCTGTCGCTCCAATTGAACGGGATAGAATAATTACTATTGCCAGATTTAAAATTGCAATAATAACTTTAATACCAAATGTGGAAGCTACTTTTTTATACATGAATGAATAATGGTGTTTAATTGTTTTTGCATTTCAGTATAAAACTGTTTGTAAATATGTTGTTTATAAATTTAATATTTTGGATATTCTGTGTGTTTTTAAATAAATCAATGTTTTTTTCTAGTTTTAAAATCAGTTAAAGGTTGTATTGTTTTTTCCAGATAGCAAAACTGATAAATTTAAAAATCCTACTATTTTCAGGCTGATTGGCAATATCAAACAATTTCTGATAATCTTTTTGCAACGATTTTACATCTATATAATCTTTTAAGCTATCATCAAATATGGGTTGGAGCATATCTTTCATTTCTGTTATCCATTGATTGTGAGGAATGGAATATCCCAATTTATCTTTTCTGTTTTTTATGGCAGAAGGGATATAATTTTGTGCTGCTTCTCGTAAAATATATTTAGTAATGCCATTCCGAATTTTATATGCGCCCGGAATTTGAAATCCATATTCTATCAAATTAATATCATCAGCAAAGGGGGTGCGCGATTCTACAGAATGCCACATAGAGCAACGGTCTTCACATTTTAAATATGTTTTTAATCTGTTGTTGTCAAATTCATTTGCCAACATTCCGTTAAGGGATTTAATTTTTTTACCCTTACTATTAGTGAGTTGTGACTGATTTGCTTTCAGAAAATCAGAATTAAGATAATGTAAGTCTTTAAAGTAATTAAGGTTTAATTGCAATTGCACAGAAGCTGGCAGTTGTTTTATGAAATTTTGTTTCAGATAATTTTTAACAAACATACCGGAAATACCTACCAATGAATTTTTGCTTTTCATCTCTCCAAAAGCTTCCGATATTTTGAAGTTTTTCATCAATTCTTTCCAATGATTTAAATAATGATGCTCGTAACCGGCAAACAATTCGTCACCGCCTTGCCCGTCTAACACTACTTTAATTCCATTTTCTTTAGCTGATTGCATTACTCGATATTGTGCATACGTGCTTGTAGACCATATTGGCACATCCTGAGAATAAATTAAATTTTCGAGATCACTCAATAATTCTGTTGAGTTCGGAAATGTTTGATTCCATTGAGCTCCTGTTTTGTCAACCATTAATTTAGCCCAATGACTTTCATCAATTTTTGAATTTTTAAAAGAAGCAGTGAAAAGTTTTAATCTGCTGCCAATATTGATGGTGCTATCTTGCGAAAGTAAATCGTTGATTATGCCAACTATAGTTGAACTATCTATTCCTCCACTAAGACAAGAGCCAACAGGCACGTCCGATCTTAAACGAAGTGCTACTGCATTTACTAATAATTGACGAGTATGTTCGGTTATTTCAGGAAGCAATGAAGGGTTAAAAACTTCGTTGGATTCATTAATTTTTAGTGAGTAATATTTCCATGATTGCCATTCATTTGTTTCGAGCTTAAAGCGAAAAGCGTGAGAAGGAAATAGTTCAATAATGTTTTTGAACATTCCTTCTTCTTCAAATTCAATTTCGTTTTTTACAAAAAAATCAAAAACTGCTTTTGGATTAATTCCTGTTTTTACAAACGGAAGTTTCACCAAAGCTTTTTGTTCGGATGCGAAGGTAAGCACATCGGCATCACGGTAATAATAAAATGGTTTTACTCCGAAACGATCACGTGCGCCAAATAATTCTTTTTTGTTTTTATCATAAATGACAAAAGCCCACATGCCGTTAAAATGCGACAGGCATTCGTTTCCCCACTCATTGTATGCATTTAAAATAACCTCGGTGTCGGTGTTGGTGTTAAAATGATGCCCTTTTATTTTCAACTCCTCTTTCAGCTCCAAGTAATTGTATAGTTCACCGTTAAAGGTAATCCACAAATTTCCGTTACCGGAACACATGGGCTGATGACCCGCAGGGGAAAGGTCAATGATTGATAATCTGCGATGACCAAATGCAAGGAAAAAATTATCGGCTAATTCTGAAATGTTTTTTTTTGGGCTATACTGTAAATCTCCTGCCCAAGAATCTTTTGGCGTAACATCACTTCCAGCAGTAATTGTTTCATCGGCTGAGCAAAGCACAAATCCTTCATCATCCGGACCACGATGGCTGATAGTTTTAGTCATCAGGTGGATACTTTCCGCTAAATTAATTGATGTATTGTTAAGCTTTATAATTCCTGCTATTCCACACATATAATTTTTTTACATTACTATTTTTCACTGTTTATGTACAAGAAAATTCCTTACTTATTGATTTCCATTCAAAATTTTCAAGTATAATTGTTGAAACTGTTCTCCAATTTTTTCATTGCTAAAATGATCTATTGCATATTTTCGCAAATAATTAACATCGTAAGAGGCGTAATTATGGATCATTTCCTCCATCGCTTTTGCAAAATTAAGCTCGTCCCCAGGCGGAATAATAATTCCCAATTTGTCAGAAATGTGTTCGGGTATGCCACCCGCTTTTGTTGCTATTACAGGTATTCCACTTGCAATGGCTTCAATAAGCACACATGGTAAGTTTTCATAATTGCTAAAGAGAATAAAAAAATCTGATTCTCTCAACAAGGATGCAAGTTCTTCTTTTAGTTTCATTCCTAAAAAAAATACTTGTTTGTTAAAAATCCCCAAGTCGGTTGCAAGTTTTTCAAAGTCTTTTCTGTCGGGATGATCACCGATTATAAATAATTCAAAATCAACAATATTTTCAGTTAATTTTTTTATTGCTCTCAAAATTCCTGAAATATTTTTTTGTTGATCCTCTAGTGTCGAAATGTGAATAATGCGTGTTTTTGATTTCTTGATCTTATTTTGTTCGGGATAAAATAGTTTTATGTCTACCACATTCGAAACAATTTCGTAATTGGATTTAAGTCCATGGTTTTCCATCGCAATTTTTAAATCCAATGAAACCGGAGTTAAATAATTCGCATTTTGAGCAATTGTTTTTGTAATAAATTTCCTGAAAAAACCTTTGTATGATCCGTCAGACGGTAAATATCCTGTCCAATGTTCTGTATTTAAGTATGGAATATGTTTTGATTTTTTTAAATACCAGGCTATTATTCCGGCAGGATATAAGATATTGTTGTGAATTAAATCAATTTTATTGAATTTAGAATTTACAATTTTCAGTCCCTTATAATTAGCTCGAATGTAACGTATTGCTTTTTGAAATTGAGAAATTACGGGTATTCCGTGTTCTACTTTTTTGTAATAAACATTTACAGTATATACATTGTTTAAATAATTTTCAGTGATCTCATATGTTTGTTTGCAGGAACTATCAGAGCAAACATAAAGCGCTGCTACATTTGAATACAAGGAAACAGCTTCTGCATGTCGCTGAACAAAATTTCCTAACGTTGGCAATACACGGTTAGGATACCAACTCGAAAGAAATAAAATATTTAGTTTTTTTGAGTCCATTAATTTTTTATTCCTGAACGCACTGTATAATCAATTCTATTCAATAACATGTGTATGTTGTTTTCTTTAAAGTACTGGTCAGTAGCTTCTCTGGCTCCTTTCCAATGGCCGTAATCATCAATTATCAAAACGCCTAGTTTTGAAAGCAAAGGGTAAAGGTGAATAAATTCATGGTAGGTAGATTCGTACCAATCAGTATCAAGTCGAAGTAAACTAACTTTTGTTGGAATCGTTTGTGGAATTGTTTCTTCCACTTTCCCTTTTATAAAAAGAAGATTTTCTTTCGGATATTTTGTCAGATATAAATTGCTTTTAACTTCGTCAATAGAACTATAACACCATACCGATTTTTGTTCTTGCTTATCGAATTTGTTAAGTAGTGAGTTAGCTGTTTCTCCGTTAAAATCGACATCTTTTGCAGTTGGCTCCGACATACCTTCATATGTATCGTATAGATATATTTTGCGGGTTGTATCTCCTAATTTTATAAGCGTTTCAGCCATTAGCATAGCGCTACCACCTTTCCATACACCACATTCTATAAAATCCCCAGCAATGTTGTTTTTTACAATGTAATTTACAGCTTGATAAAGTGCATACATTGGTTCAATTGTAGTGAACGTATATTCTTTGCAGCGATCATAAATTTCGATAAAATCTTTGTCTAAAATATCAATTGGGACGCCATCTTTTACTAACACTTCTTCATTTTTAGTGATTGTGTACCCCGTTTTATTAATTATTTTTTTTGCAATATTTTTTATCATGAATTATTTATTTCAACTTTTTTGTTTTTAAACGGATGGAGTTTCCAATAACAATAACATCCGAAAAGGCCATCGCCAAAGCGCCAACCATCGGATTTAAAAATCCCATGGCAGCAATTGGGATTGCAATAATATTATAGAAAAATGCCCAAAATAAATTTTGCTTTATGGTGATCAACGTATGTTTACTTATTAAATAAGCTTCATTAAGTGTTGAGAGATCATTGTTTTTTAATAATATTATTTGTGCAGATTGTATCGCTACCTGTGTTGCATTGCTCAACGAAATACCAACTCTTGCTTTTGCCAATGCAGGTGCATCATTTACCCCGTCACCAACCATAGCTGTTGATTCTTGATCATTTAATTGAGTTATCAGCTCTAGCTTTTGCGAAGGTAATTTTTCGCTATATACTTTATCAATAGAAAGTTTTTTTGCCAGGTCGTCACATTTTTTGCTGTTATCACCACTAAGCATAATCGTTTTTATTCCTTGTTGATGAAGCGCCTCAATTGTTTCTTTCGCATTGTTTTTAATGGCATCTTCCAAGTCTATCGTTGCAATTAATTTATTGTTCTTCAACATATAAATTGTGTGTGAATCATTTAACGTAAGATTTGCTGCAATCTTGTATGAACCAATTTGATAAAAATTATTTTGTTCATCAGTGGCAGAAATTCCAATACCTTTTTCTTCATTTACTGAAGAAAAAGTTTTACTTCCAGCTTTGTCTTTAAGTTCTGAAACAATTGATTTTGCAATAGGATGAGAAGAATAATTTTCTAAATGAAAAAGTACATCTTGCACTTCATTTTCAGGGATTCCTGTAAAATATTCTATATTTTTAATTTTAAAATCACCTGTGGTTAGTGTGCCGGTTTTATCAAAAACTATATTTTTTATTTTAGCGAATTCCTCTAATGTGCTTCCTCCTTTTATTAAGATGCCTTTTTTTGCAGCACGACCAATTCCTACCATAACGGCAGTTGGTGTGGCAAGCCCCATGGCGCATGGACAAGAAATTACAAGAACAGCAATGCTGCTCATTATTGAATCTTTAATGGAGATATGAAATCCGAAATGTGATATCAGAAAAGTCAAAATAGAAATACTTAATACTACTGGAACAAAAATGGCAGAAATTTTATCACCCAATTTTTGAATACTAGGCTTAGCTTGTTGTGCTTTTTTTACCAATTCAATTATTTTTGCCAAAACAGTATTTTCTCCAACGTTTTCTGCTCTCATTCGCAAATTTCCCTTCACAACAATGGTTCCGCCTACTACTTTATGAGCAATTGTTTTTTCAACTGGAATACTTTCTCCTGTCAACATTGATTCATCTATGCTTGCTTCTCCCGAAATAATCTCTCCATCAACAGGTATTTTATCTCCAGTATTCACTTGTAAGATTGATCCGATTACAATATTTTTATAATCAATTTCAGTTACCACTTCTTTTCCCATTTCCAAGCTCACAATTTTTGCCTTTGTAACCTGAATTGCACTTAACTCTTGAATAGCTGTTGTAGTCTGTTTCACAGAGCGATGCTCAAGAACATTCCCTAAAAGAACTAATGAAATAATGGTTGTTGTAGTTTCAAAAAATAAATAATTGTGTACTTCATGGGTGCCATGATACATATACATGCCGGCCAAACTATAAAAGAAAGCCGCAGATGAACCTATGAAAATAAGCACATCCATATTAGGCACACCTGTTTTGAGTGAGCCCCAAGCACTTTTACCAAATTGAAGTATGCCAATTATAAAAACAGGAATACAAAGTAGCAGTTGTATATATGGTTGATTTAAAATAAAGTCATGAGGAAAGATCATATGACTGAAAAACAATAAAATTGTAAACGGAAGAGTGAAGTAGAAGCGTTTATCCAAAGAAGACATCTTACCGGCATTTTCTTCCAGATATTTGCTATCAACAACTTTATATCCCAAGCCATTAATTCCATCAATTATGGTTTGTAGTTTATCTTTGTCTTCAAGCAAAAAAGTTGCTTCTCCAGTCGCAAAATCCACATATACGTTTTCCAAACCCTTTTTTTGAAGGTTTTTTGTGATTCCTAAGGCACAATTGGCGCAATCCATGCCCTCGACCTGAAGTGTTATATTTGTTGAGCTTTCAGCCATAATGAATCAACGAAGTTAGCAAATATTATGTCGATTTAGCCAGGTAAAAAAGAAAATTAAACTCTTAAATTTCTTAAAATTGTAAATAATCTTATCTTTGCATCCTCAAAATCAAATGGTGGCCATAGTTCAGTTGGTTAGAATATCGGTTTGTGGTACCGAGGGTCGTGGGTTCGAGCCCCATTGGCCACCCAAATTACCAGTAGAAGCCCAGTAAAAACTGGGCTTTTTTTTAAAAGCCTAAATATCCCATTTCTTACCTTCACTTACATGTTTTGTGTTTTTGTAATTTTTC
>CAIXIP010000192.1 GCA_903919535.1 uncultured Bacteroidota bacterium
GGCCATTTTTATAGACAAAACAATGTTATTTTTGTACGAAACACCTTTTGTCCAATATTTGGTATTATATTTGGTTTTAGGTATTAAAATATTTAATCACATTAAAGATTAGCATAAATCAAAATACATTTCCCATTAATTTTTTTATTAGAAGTTTATTAAGCCCTGTATTTATGAAAGATCTTCAAAAAACTACTCGTAAAATTATATTTATACTACCTCTTCTTTTGTTGGTTTTTTCTTTTACCTCCATAGAAAAAAAATCTATTAAACTTATTAGCGCATCTTCTGAAAATTGGGTGAGTGGTATTAATGGAGGAGGGAAAGGAACAGAATATTATTTAAAAATACTTATTTTATCTCCTAATAAAATAGAGTTCGACTCCTTGTGGATAAATCATACAGCATTTAAAACTCATTTAGCTAATCCGAGTAAGGTTATTTCAAATAAACCTATAACATTTTCAGAAAATGATACTATTACAGTGAGGGTGTCAGAAAGTACGCTTCCTAAACAGCCATCAAATATACAAATAAGCGTTCCGCCAATTAAATATAAAGGCGAAGCATTATTAAGATACTATGACAATGGAAAAGCAAAGTATTTAGTAATAAAAAAAATAAACAAAAAAACCAGTATAAACCGCCCTTAAATATATATCCATGAAAAAACTATTACTTTATGTTACAGTATTATCTTGCACAACCTCGTTGAATGCACAGGTATGGATGAAGGATGTCCACAAAGCAAATCCAAACTTCTTTGATATTCAAAAAGCATTTTACGAGACATCAAAGGATAAAAATGAGGATAAGGAAGTGCTAGGCGAAGCAGATGGCGAAAATGAAAAGTTTAAAAGATGGGAATGGTACTGGGAACAACGGGTTGGTAAGAATGGAGAATTTCCTAAATCAGATGTTTTATTGACAGAATTGAAGATATACAATGACACTCATTCTGATAAAAAGATGCGTTCACCTACAAGTGCTGCAAACTGGTCTTTTAAAGGACCGAGCACAAGTGCAGGGGCTTATCATGGAATAGGAAGAGTTAGTTGTATTGCCTTTCATCCAACAGACCCACAAACATTTTGGGTCGGTACGCCTGCTGGTGGTCTTTGGAAAACAACTGATGCTGGTTCTACTTGGTCAACCAATACGGACAATTTACCAGTATTAGGAATAAGTGATATTGCTATTAATCCTACCAACCCAAATATTATGTACATCGCTACTGGTGATGGAGACAATGTATATGCATATGGTGATACAAAAAGTGTTGGAGTATTAAAATCTACTAATGGTGGAGTTACTTGGAGTGCAACAGGATTAAATTTGAGTGTTGCTTCACAAATATTAATCAGGAGATTATTAATAGACCCAACAAATTCAAACATATTAATTGCCGCTACTTCAAATGGAATTTATAGAACAACGAATGCTGGTTCAACGTGGACTCAATACCAATCTGGTAAATGGTTCATAGATATGGAATTTAAAACTACAGACCATAATTATGTTTATGCTTCAACATATGATTTTGGAGGTAATGCACAAATATATACATCAACAAATAATGGAATAACGTGGACACAAGTTACAAGCTTTACAGATTACAGCAGAATCAATTTGGCGGTATCTGCAAACCAAGATGTTGAAGTTGATGCATTATGCACAAGTGCTTTAAGCACTGACTTAGGCGGATTGGGAGGATTGTGGTATTCAGTAAATAATGGCGCATCTTTTACACAATACTTTGCTGGAGATTGTACGAACAATTTACTTAACATTGCTTTTGATGCTTCAGGTTGTAAAGGGCAAGGCAATTATGATTTGGCGTATGCTATGAATCCAACAGATATAAATGAAATTTGGCTTGGTGGAGTAAATACTTGGAGAACTGCTGATGCAGGGGCGAGTTGGAATTTGAATAATGTATGGTCAGCTTCGGCAACTACTACTGTTCCGGAGGTACATGCGGATAAACATTTTATTGCATTTCATCCACTCAATCCAAGTTATGTCTATGAGTGTAATGATGGTGGATTGTATGTAACTAATAATGGAGGGACAAACTGGTATGATTTAACGAATGGAATGGGTATAAGCGAAATATACCGGATCGGCACTTCTGCAACTTTGGCAAATGATGTCATTTGTGGTCTTCAAGATAACGGTTCAAAAGAATTATATAACGGGACTTGGTATGATCAAACAGGAGGAGATGGTATGGAATGTATAATCGACAATACAAACCCAAACATTGCATACGCTACTTATGTTGAAGGTAAAATATATAAAACTACTGATGGGTGGGCTACCCAAAATGCAATTGTTCAGAATAGTGGAACGGCTGGAACCGTTAACGAACCCGGAGAATGGGTTACACCTTATATTATGAACCCAACTAATAATAATATCTTACTTGTTGGAAAATCTCAAGTTTATAAAACAACAAATGGTGGGACTACATGGTCTCAATTAGGTACAATTTCTGGAATTAGTGGAAATATTATATCTATGGCTTATGCCCCATCAAATACAAATACTATTTATGTTGCATCAGCCTATGAATTATTTATGACAACAAATGGAGGTTCGACTTGGAATCAAATAAACACATCCACAGACAGAATTACTTACATCGCTGTTGATCCAGCTAATTCACAGAGTGTTTATATCACTTTTTCCGGTTATACCGCAGGACATAAAGTTTCAATGTCATCAAATGGAGGAACGTCATGGGTAAATTATTCTGGAACCTTACCAAACATTCCAGTTAATTGCATTGTTTATCAAAACGGAACTAATGAAGGACTTTATATTGGGACTGATTTAGGAGTTTATTATACAAATGCTACAATGTCTGACTGGATCTCTTACAACACAGGCTTGCCAAATGTTGTAGTTAATGAGCTTGAAATTTCGTACATAAATAATAAATTATGGGCAGGAACATTTGGAAGAGGTTTGTGGAATTCTGATTTATACACTTCCTCCACGGGTATTGAGGAACATATTAGTGGTAGTGAAATTAATATTTTTCCAAATCCAAATAACGGTCATTTTACTATTCAAGTTCCAGAAAATAAACCTTATGTCATTGAGGTATATAATATTCTTGGTGAAAAGGTTTTAGAAGAAAAACAAAATAACAATGCTCAAAGAATAATAGATTTAAGCAATGTAAATTCAGGTATTTATTTTGTTCACTTTTTAA
>CAIXIP010000193.1 GCA_903919535.1 uncultured Bacteroidota bacterium
CTCAAAACAATGCTCCTTCTCAAAAAAAGGGTTATGACAATTTCGATGTGGATAAAAAAACATCAAAAAACAATAGATTTCAGTCCGATACAAAGGGAAAAGAAAACGCAGCAAAACAAGTTACAAATGGGGATATAGCAGGGAATGTAGAATATGCCCCTCAAAGTATAGTTTATGACCAAGAAAATTTAAAAACAGAAAAAACAAGAGTAGAAACAAATCAAAAATCGCTTGCTGATTCTGTGTTTATTTTTGGTTCTGGTAAACCTCAATTTCCCGGAGGAAGTGATTCACTGAAAGCATTCATAAAAAAGAATTTCGATGTTTCAAAAAACACATTTAATTGGAATTCTACTATGGGAACGAAAATAGTTGTTGAATTTACAATTGATACAAAAGGAAATATTCTTGACCCTATAATCAAACAAGGAATCAACCAAGAACTAAATGACAAAGCTATTGAAATGGTTAAAAAAATGCCGAAATGGATCCCTGTTTCAAAACCTTATAAATATGAACTTCCTATCAATTTAGATTTGAAATAGCTGCTTTAATTAACAAGGACTATTTCATAACCTTTTCATTTCTGTGCATATTTCAAACTGTATTGAAATTAAATTTGAGAAAAGGTTTTTCGATGTTATTTATAAAAAAACATTTCTCATTATTTTATTTTATAATTGGTACTATTATTACCCTTTCATTTAGTGCATGTCATTCTCAAAAAGAGATCACAAAAAACGATGAAAAAGAAAGTTCGAATCCATCAAAAACAAAAAATATCCTAACAAAATATTCTCAATTATTAAATGTTGGCGAGAATAAATTAGACAACAAAAAATTATATTTTTTTATTGATGATTGGTATGGAACACCATACAAATATGGAGGAAAAAATAAAGAAGGTATTGACTGTTCAAACTTCGTCTCCTCTTTATTCAACGAAGTTTACAAGAAAACGTTAACAGGAAATTCCGCTTCTGTTTTCAACGAATGTAAAATTGTTTCGAAAGAAAATTTACAAGAAGGAGATCTCGTTTTTTTTAAGATCGAGAATGATAATATTTCTCATATTGGAGTGTATTTACAAAACAACAAATTTGTACATGCAACGGTAAAAAAAGGTGTAATGATCGATGATTTGGATGAACCTTATTATAAAAAATATTTTTTCAAAGCTGGAAGGATAAAATAAAACACGTATAAATAATATTTATACGTGTTTTTTTATATTTCAAATTTACTTTACAAGAGAAATGTTTCCATGTTTTTTTACTTTAAGGCCATTTACAGTAGCATTAAGATAATATACAAAAACAGCATTATCTAACATTTTCCCTTTATAAGTTCCATCCCAAGAAGCGTTGACATCTTTTGATTCAAACACTTTTTCACCCCAACGATCGAAAATTAAAATATCAAGTTCAGTTATACAATTACCATAAACTTTCAACTCGTCATTTTCATTATCTCCGTTCGGAGAAAATCCTGATGGAACAAATAATTCTCCACAAGGAATGTCTACAATTACTTCGACACATGCGTTATTAGAACAAGTGTTTATATCAGTTACTGTAACACAATATTGAGTGGAAATAGCAGGAGTTACTATTGTCGTATTACTTGTGGCCCCATTACTCCATAAGTAATTCCATGTTGGAGAAACTGTTGCTGTCAAAGTGGTTGAATTACCCGTTGTGATTATTACGTTATTCCCCGCACTAACTGATGGCAATGGATTTACGGTAATAGTAAGCATAGTATTTACAGCACAAACACCTGTAGAAGGAGTAAATGTATATGTTGTAGTTGCAGTATTATCAAGAACCGGTGACCAGGTTCCTGATATTCCATTATTTGATAAAGATGGCAAGACGGCTAATGGAGCACCTGAACAAATAGGTGAAACAGATGCAAAAGTTGGCAATACATTTGGATTGACTGTAATTGTTAAAGGTGCTGTTGTTGCACACTGACCTGATGTTGGCGTGAAAGTATAAGTTGTTGTTGCTGTATTATTAAGTACTGGCGCCCAAATTCCTGTTATGCTATTATTCGAAATGGAAGGCAAATTTGATAATGCAGCTCCAGAACAAATTGGTGCAACAGCTGTAAACGTTGGTAATACATTAGGATTAACCGTTATAGTTAACATTGCTGTCGTTGCACACTGCCCTGCGATTGGGGTAAAGGTGTATGTTGTGGTTGATGTATTATTCAAAGCCGGTGACCAAGTTCCTGTTATGCTATTGTTAGAAGTAATCGGTAATGTTGTCAATACCCCTCCTGAACAAATTGCGGCAACTGAAGTAAAGGCAGGAGCAGTAAAAGGATTAACAGTAATTGTAAGAGCTGTAGAAGAACCTTGACAGCCAGAAACAGTTTCTGCAACATAGTAGGTAGTAGTTGTTGTTGCACCAGATGAAAAAGATGCACCAATTCCTACTTGATTTGTTAATGCTGCATCTGAATACCATGTCAATATTCCGCCAGTCCCTAATGCGGTAAGGTCAGCAATGACATCACCTTGACAATACGCAGAAGGATTGGATGCTATGGGTGCCAAGGGCCCTGCCGGTGATGCCGTTATTACAACATTTGCGGATGCTGCTGATAAACATCCCGAAGCATTCGTTACTGTGTAATTATATGTTGCTGCTGTCAACCCAGATAATGTAGTACTTGTACCTGTTCCGGTTATTGCACCCGGGTTGATTGTCCAAGTGCCTGCAGCTGGAAGACCATTTAAGATTACACTTCCGGTAGCAATTGAACATGTGGGTTGAGTGATTGTGCCTACTGTTGGTGCCGTTGGAGTGCCTGGTGCAGCTGTTATCACGACATTTGCTGATGCTGGTGATACACATCCTGATGCATTAGTTACTGTGTAATTATATGTTGCTGCGGATAATCCTGATAAAGTTGTACTTGTACCGGTTCCGGTTATTGCGCCCGGGTTGATTGTCCAGGTGCCAGCAGCGGGAAGACCATTTAAGATTACACTTCCGGTAGCCACTGAACATGTTGGTTGAGTGATTGTGCCTACTGTTGGTACCGTTGGAGTGCCTGGGGCAGCTGTTATCACAACATTTGCTGATGCTGCTGATACACATCCCGAAGCATTAGTTACTGTATAATTATATGTTGCTGCGGATAATCCTGATAAAGTTGTACTTGTACCGGTTCCGGTTATTGCGCCCGGGTTGATTGTCCAGGTGCCAGCAGCGGGAAGACCATTTAAGATTACACTTCCGGTAGC
>CAIXIP010000194.1 GCA_903919535.1 uncultured Bacteroidota bacterium
CGATAAAAAAAAGTAGTAATTGATATTCTTTCCCGGTTAGTGATAATTGATTTTTTTTCACAAATACATTACGTGAATCAAAATCAATCCAAATTTCATTTAGCAGAAGTTCATTTTTCCCTTCAAAACTTTTTCTTCTTACAATTGCTTTAATTCGCGCATTTAATTCAGAAAGATGAAATGGTTTAGTCAAATAATCATCTGAACCTAATTCGAGTCCTTTTAATTTATCCTCTAATGAATTTTTTGCAGAAACAATAATAATCCCAGCTTTCGATTTTTTTTCTTTCAGTTCCTGTACAATTTGCAACCCATTTCCTTTAGGTAATGTAATATCAACTACTACACAATCATATTCATACACATTCACTTTTTCTGATGCCTTTTGATAATCGCTCGCTGTTTCGCAGAGATAACCCTCTGATTCGAGATACATTTTCATCGAATCCAACAGGTCCTTTTCATCTTCTATGATAAGAATTTTCAATTTTTTGTAATTTAAAGTATACGAATTTAGGGTTAAATTCTAAAGAAATATTGAAGTTCAGTGTTTTAACTAAAAACCATAAAAAGTGGACCCTTCTGTTAATTTGGCAGATTTTAATTATCGGAACAACTTTTGACTTATAACGCCAAATTTTCATTTGCTACATTTAAGCTTATTATCTTTATTTATAAGTCTTTTGAGAAGAAAATAAATTTATGAAATTGAAGCTAAAAAATGGCTATTTTTGCATTTATTAAAAAAAATAAACTACCTAATAATGTTAGATTTTTTCACTAAAAAAATTTCCAAACTTTTTGGAACCAAGTCCGATAGAGATTTAAAAGAGATACATCCTATTGTTGATAGAATTTTAGAAGAGTTTCCAAAACTTGCTAACATCAGCAATGATCAATTGCGCGCAAAAACGCTGGAATTCAAAAAGCGTATTGCCGATTTTTCTTCAAAAGAACAAAAGCGTATTGATGAGATAAAAGCTTCGATTGACGCTGATTACACAATGAATGTGGAAGCAAAAGAAAAGCTTTATGAAGAGATTGATGAACTTGAAAAAACAATCCTAAAAAACAATAAGGAAGCGCTGGATGAGATCTTACCTGAAGCTTTTGCTGTTATGAAAGAAACTGCAAAACGTTTTACGGAAAACAAAACCATTGAAGTTACTGCAACCCAAATGGACAGGGATATTGCGGCACAACGCGCCTCTGTTGAAATAAAAGGAGATAAAGCATATTGGAGCAATACATGGATGGCTGCAGGGATTGAGGTTACCTGGGATATGATTCATTATGATGTTCAGTTAATTGGTGGTATTGTATTACATCAAGGGAAAATCTCTGAAATGGCTACAGGTGAAGGGAAAACGCTTGTAGGTACATTACCTGTCTATTTAAATGCACTAACAGGATTAGGCGTTCACGTTGTAACTGTAAATAATTACCTCGCAAAACGTGACTCTGAATGGAATGGGCCATTATTCGAATTTCATGGTTTAACCGTTGATTGTATCGATAAACATGAACCTAATTCGAAAGAACGTAGAAAAGCCTATTTATCAGATATCGCATTTGGTACAAATAACGAATTTGGTTTTGATTACTTAAGAGATAACATGGCTCACAGCCCTGAAGATCTAGTACAACGCAAACACAATTACGCGATTGTTGATGAGGTTGATAGTGTATTGATTGATGATGCACGTACACCATTAATCATTTCCGGACCAACGCCTAAAGGCGATAATCAGGAATACGCAACTCTTAAACCTCGTATAGAAAAAATTGTAAATGCACAAAAGGCATTTGTAAATACAGCATTAATTGATGCGAAAAAATTAATTGCAGAAGGAACAGTTGGTGAAAAAGAAGGCGAAGGAGGAATGGCTTTATTGCGTGCCTACAGAGGCTTGCCAAAAAACAAAGCTATCATTAAATTTTTGAGTGAACCAGGCAACAGGGCTATTTTGCAAAAAACTGAAAATTATTATTTGCAGGATCAATCAAAAGAAATGGGTAAGGTTGATGCTGAATTATTTTTCATTATTGATGAAAAACGCAATACGATTGAACTTGCAGAAAAAGGACTTGAATTAATTTCGACTTCTGCGGAAGATGCAAAATTCTTTGTTTTACCAGATGTTGGTGCTGAAATAGCTGAACTTGAAAAAGCAAAACTATCAACTGAAGAAAAATTAAAATTGAAAGACGAACTAATTCGTGATTTCTCAATAAAATCGGAACGTGTCCATACCATTAACCAATTATTAAAGGCATACACTTTATTTGAAAAAGATGATGAGTATGTAATTATGGACGGTAAGATTAAAATTGTTGATGAACAAACTGGTCGTATTATGGAAGGCCGAAGGTATTCTGACGGCTTGCATCAGGCTATTGAAGCTAAAGAAAATGTAAAAGTGGAAGCTGCTACTCAAACATATGCAACCGTTACGCTTCAGAATTATTTCCGTATGTACAACAAATTATCTGGGATGACTGGTACTGCCGAAACAGAAGCTGGAGAATTTTGGAATATTTATAAATTGGATGTTGTTGTTATTCCTACAAACAGAGCAATGCAACGTATTGATTCGGAAGATCTGGTTTATAAAACAAAGCGTGAAAAATACAATGCCGTTATTGAGGAAGTTGTTAAGTTGGTTCAAGCTGGCAGACCTGTTCTTGTTGGTACTACATCTGTTGAGATTTCGGAATTATTAAGTCGAATGTTGAAGCTGAGAGGCATCAAACATAATGTATTGAATGCAAAATTACATCAGCGTGAAGCGGAAATAGTTCAAGAAGCAGGACAAGCAGGAACTGTTACGATTGCAACAAATATGGCTGGTCGTGGTACAGATATTAAGCTTGGACCTGGAGTAAAAAATGCTGGAGGTTTAGCAATTGTTGGAACTGAGCGACATGAGTCAAGACGCGTTGACCGTCAGTTACGAGGTCGTGCCGGCCGTCAGGGTGATCCGGGGTCTACACAATTTTTCGCATCCTTGGAAGATGATCTAATGCGTTTGTTCGGTTCAGAGCGTATAGCTAAACTGATGGATAGAATGGGTATTCAGGAAGGTGAAGTAATTCAGCATTCGATGATCACTAAATCTATTGAGCGTGCACAAAAGAAAGTGGAAGAAAACAATTTCGGTACACGTAAGCGTTTGATCGAGTATGATGACGTAATGAATTCACAGCGTGAAGTTATATACAAGAAAAGACGTCATGCTTTATTTGGTGAACGCTTGGCTGTCGATATTGCAAATTCGATATACGATACTTGTGAATCAATTGTTAACGAGTATCACGAAATTAAAGATTATGAGAATTTCAAACTTGAGGTTTTCCGAATATTAGCTACCGAACCACCTGTTGACGAGAATGAGTTTACAAGCGTAAAAGCAGAGGAAATCATTGAAAAATTATATCATAAAGCGGATGGTAATTATGCTTATAAAAATGATTTTATTTCCAATAAATCTTTTCCTATTATTAAAGATGTTTACGAAAATCAATCACAAACATATGAGAACATCGTAACTCCTTTATCTGATGGCATAAAAACGTTGCAAGTAGTTGTGAATTTGAAACGAGCATACGAAACAAAAGGACGTGAGTTAGTTTTAGGATTGGAAAAAGGAACAGCATTGGCAATGATAGATGATGCATGGAAAGAACACTTGCGTGAAATGGATGAATTAAAAACATCTGTACAAAATGCAGTGTACGAACAAAAAGATCCACTATTGATCTATAAATTTGAATCTTTCGAATTGTTTAAAGTAATGGTAACAAGCATTAATAAAGAGATTGTTTCGTTTTTAATGCGTGCAACATTACCAAATGAATCACAAAATACAGTTCAACAAGCTCGTGTTCAAGCACCACGACAAGAACAAACACAAACTAGTCGTAGCGAAGTTGGAGCTCCTCAACAAGAAAAACCGAAACCGCAACCGGTGAGGGTAGAACAAAAAATTGGGCGAAATGATGCATGCCCTTGTGGAAGTGGCAAAAAGTATAAACATTGTCACGGACAATAATGAAAACAAAAAATCCCTCAGAGTTTTCTGAGGGATTTTTTGTTTAATAGAAATTGCAATATTATTTTGCAGTAGCAACTATATTTATATTTAATTCAAAATCATCGCTGATAGCTTTATCACCGATACTTTCAAAGAAAGCAGCTGAACCATATTTAATATCAAATTTTGTTCGGTTAACCATAATTTTAGCAACCGTTACTATTGTTTTAGCATCCATTTTAATTAATGCAGGAAAGGCAATTTCATTTGCAATTCCCTTGATAGTTAGTTTTCCAACAACATCATAATCATTTCCTGATTTTAAGGTTGCTTTTGTGATCTCAAATTTTACAGTTGGATATTTTTCTGTGCTAAAAAAATCAGCTGATTTTAAATGGCCAATTAATTTATCATGGTAACCTTGATCAGTAATATCAGTATTTGTAATTGAATTCATATCGAATTCAAATGAACCGCCTTTAATCGATTTACCGTCAGAAACAATACTTCCTTTAGAAATAGTTATACCTCCAGTATGTTCACCTGTTACTTTTCTTCCTATCCAGGTAGCAGTTGTTGATTTTGTATCAATACTATACGTGGTGTCTTTTTTCGCATTAGTTGTTGTAAATGCAAATGCTGTTACTGCAGCTATCGCAATAAGGCTCATTGAAATTTTTTTCATCATTTTTTTAAGGTTTTTAAAATTATACAGTGCAAATATACAAATTTACATGTACATACATATAATGTTTATACATTTTTATTGAAAATATAAAAAAATACCCTGCAGAGGATATCTGCAGGGTATTTTCAAAAATTCGAAATTACTTATTTTTCAAACTTGTTATATCCTTTCGGAATGTCAAACATTGAAGGGTCAACTACCTTTTTAGTAATTTTTGTAACTTCCAAACGACAAACTTCTTTACCACTCAAATCAGTTTGAACAGAAAGCATCGGGAAGGTGTTTTTAACATTTTGAATTTGTAAAAAATAAACAGCTGATTTATCCTTACGATTTAACTGGTTTAACATTTTGTCAAAAAAAGCGAATTTTCCATCTGCAAGCCAATAGGTAATTATTGTTCCTTCCTCATTATTAGTAACAATGTACTCAGTGCATTTATACCCTTGAAGGTTTTTCACATTTTGGCTTTTTTTTACTTGACAAGTACCTTTAATAACAGGAGCGCTCGGAGTATTTACATCAAACCAAACTTTACGTTCATGAGACATAGACTTCATTGTTTTTGAGTTAATGTCAATTAACTGAGTTCCTTCAATTTTATGAGATTTGGAACCAATTTCGTCAATACGAATCATGTTGTCCTTTATATAGTAAACATAATTGGTCGTATCAGTTGTTTTAGAGCTTTTGAATTCAATAACACCTTCGAATGATTGTGCAACAGTTGTTAAGGAAAAAGAAATCATTACAACAACTACGGTTACAAGTTTTAACATTGATTTTTTCATTTCTTACGTTTTTATATTTGTGTTAAATTAAAATACAATTTCTTGGTCTGCTAAAATACTAAATTTTTATTTGAACCGATATCCACTTTCAAAACTTGTACCAAGTTTTTATGAACAAGATAATTCACTTTTAAATCACCACCTTTACAAAAAATCAACTATTTCATTTACAATGGCCGAACACAATGTAACAGGGCAAAAAGGCGAAGAACAAGCCGCATCATATTTGCAAAACAAAGGGTTTGTCATTTTAGAGAAAAATTGGCGCTTCAAAAACTTGGAAGCCGATATTATTGCAACAATAAGTAAAACATTAATTATAGCTGAAGTAAAAACCAGAAAAAGCAATTACTTTGGTGAACCTGAGACATTTGTGAATAAACAAAAACAAAAAAATCTGATCAAAGCAGCTCATGAATATATCCAACGAAACGAGTTAGATATGGAAGTGCGCTTCGATATTGTTTCTATTATTCTGGGTGACAATGGTATGAAAATTAATCATATCGAAGACGCCTTTTCATTCAGTCATTAGCGCTTACCGCTATTTCTGATGTTTTTCCCTTTCCTCATTTTCATCGATTCAGAGTTTCGAAAAGTCCGATATCTTCATTAATCCCTTAAATTTCATATCTTTGCAAAAAATTAAGACGATGGCAAAAGAATTCAAACGCAGCGGTAATAAAGATTTTAAGGGCAAAAAATCATTCGGTCCAAAAGCCGGAAAAGGGAAAAGCCATAGTGATAAGCCCTATTTTAAACGTGATAGTGAAACGCCATCATCAGATAGCTTCAGCGAAGAAAAACCGTACGAGTCTAAAAAAACTCGACCTGACAAACGAGATGAAAAACCTGCTTTTGAGCGTTACCGCGATGACTCTAAACCATCCGACTTTGGAACGCCTGCAAAACGAGAAAAAACAACGTTTGGCGGATTTAAAAAAACACGTTTTGATGATAAACCTCTTTTCAAAAAACGATTTGATGACGACTCAGAAAAGCCTGCATTCAGAGAGAAAAGAGAAGATAAACCAAAGACTTTTGGTAAAAAACCCTTTTCAAGCAAACCGTCATTTTCAAAATCTCCTTCTAAGGCTGCAAACCCATATGATCTTGATGAAAAAGATTTTGAATATGGCAAACCGAAGCCTTCATTTGACTCTGAGAGAGGACGAGATTTCAAGAAAAAACCATACGAGAAAAAACCATATACAAAAAAGGAATATCCTTCCAAACCTTCTTCTACTAAACCTAAGCAAGAAATTGATGATGGAACAATTCGTTTGAACAAATACATAGCGAATGCCGGTATTTGCTCTCGCAGAGAAGCTGATGCATTAATATCCTCAGGAGTTGTGCAAGTAAATGGGAAAAATATTACTGAGATGGGTTATAAAGTAAAACCCACAGACATTATCAAATATGGCGGTCAAACGCTTAAAAAAGAGAGAATGGTTTATTTGATCTTGAATAAACCAAAAGATTATATCACAACATCTGACGATCCGCAAAAACGTAGAACTGTTTTAGAATTAATTCAAGGTGCTTGTAAAGAACGAATTTACCCTGTTGGTCGTTTAGATAGAGCAACTACAGGATTGTTAATGTTTACAAATGATGGTGAGCTTACAAAAAAACTGACTCACCCCAGTCATGGTGTACGTAAAGTGTATCATGTGGAATTGGACAAGCCTCTTAAAAACTCTGATCTAGAAAAAATTTCGGCAGGTATTGAATTGGAAGATGGCGAAATCAAAGTTGACGAAGTAACGTATATTGGTGATGGTTCAGATAAAACTCAAGTAGGCGTTGAAATACATTCAGGCAAAAATAGAATTGTAAGAAGAATTTTCGAACATATGGGATATAATGTTCGAAAGTTAGATAGAGTTATTTTTGGTTCTTTAACGAAAAAAGATCTTCCCCGTGGTCGTTGGAGATTGTTAAATGATTCGGAAGTTGGAATGTTAAAAATGATCAGCACGCATTAGAGGATATCTATACATTTCTTTTAATGCTTCAAAGCTAGTCATACAACTATACTAAACTTATTCACTTTTCGTTATTGATAATATCTGTTTATGATTTAGAATCTGCCTTTCTTTTTTCGTAAACTTTGCAAATAATCAATATTAGAATGGACAATCAACCTGTTTTAGATTCAAAGCAAGTTTCCGTTAAAAAATCTCCGCTGATATTCAGAATTCTGTGGCGCTTCATTATTTTCTTTTTTATTATTTTTATTTTAATAATTGGTTCGGGATTCGTAATTAGCTATTACTATCAAAGCGAAGTAAAAGAATATGTAATTGCGGAACTAAATAAACAATTAAATACTCAAATTATAGTTGATGGAAAAGACATCGATTTTACTGTATTAAAGAATTTCCCTTACGCATCAGTCGATTTCAAAAATGTAAAAGCACTCGATGCAAACAACAACACAAACAAAGACACTCTATTTAAGGCAGGAAAAATTTCTTTGCAATTTAATCTTGTAGATATTTTCAAAAAAAACTATCACATAAAAAAAATCGAGATCGATAACGTAGATCTAAAAGTACGTATCGATAAAAATGGAAATGACAATTTTCATTTCTGGAAATCAAAATCCGATTCCGCAAATACAGCCTTCTCATTTGCGTTAGAAAAAATCATTTTAAATCAAGTGCAACTTTCCTATAAAGATGCTAAGGCAAAACAAAATATTGACGTACTTATCAAAAAAAGTAAACTGTCAGGTAATTTTTCCGAAAAACAATACTCACTCGAAACAGTAAGCGACATATTTGTTAACTTAATAAAAGTTGATAGCACCAATTATTTACGCAAGAAAAATATCCATAGCGAACTTGCTATAGATGTCGATAACATCCAGCAATCATTTAAAATAAATGAAGGAAAAATAAAAATCGAAAATTTACTTTTTGAGGTTCTTGGAAAAGTAATAAACAACAATGATCCTTCTTTAAATATAGGTATCAAGGGAAAAGATATGGACATAAAATCGGTTCTTTCATTAATCCCTAATAAATACAAAGGAAAAATAAATGATTATGAAAGTGATGGCGAATTTTATTTTGATGCAACAATTCAAGGGCACTTTTCTAAAAACAGCAACCCGGATATAAAAGCTGACTTTGGAATAAAAAACGCAGATATTACACAAGTAAAAGACAAAATTGTTCTTCACAATGTAAATGTAAAAGGGCATTACTCTAACGGTAATAAAGAAAATGCAGAGCCTTCAACACTGACATTGATTCCTTTTTCAGCAACCATCAATCAAGGAAAAATTGAAGGTGAATTATCATTACGACATTTAAACAATCCAGCCTTTAATGGAAAAATAAAAGGCAACATCAGCTTAGATGAGTTACAACGTTTTATTCAAATAGACACGATAGAGAGTATCTCTGGGCAACTAAAAATTGATGCAACTTTCAGTGGAG
>CAIXIP010000195.1 GCA_903919535.1 uncultured Bacteroidota bacterium
ATGCAATATTTTCTTGCTGGAAAGCATTTAGATAATACTTTTTAAGGTCTTCCTCTTTACGCCATGAAATCTCTTCAATTTTTAGTTCTTTGTCTACTGTCACACTGTTTTTCAATGTTTTATATGTGTCATAGAAATAAGTAAGATCAACTAAACCATCATAAAAATTAATTGTTTGTCTGCAAAGATTATATGCTTCAAATTCTTTCTTTTTAGTTTGTAATTCTTTCAGATTTTTCAACAGTGGCTGAAAATGTTGAGCGATCAATGAGTCGTTTTTTTGAGTAGTACTCATTCGCATTTCATTTAATTCCAACCACCAAAATGCTTCATCCATAGTCTCAATTGGAGGCCATTCATGTTTTCCATTAAATGTAATTAATGTATGTTTTACTTTTTTTCCTGCAAGGTCAACTTGGTCGTATTTCCTAAATTCAGTATAATTAAAATCTTCATTACCTACAATTCCTATAAAGGAATAATCATTACGAGGGTCTGTGGCGCTGGTGGCAGGAAGTGCAGCACCAGCACAAATAACTCCGGTAATGCCTCCGTTAGTGATGGTAATGCCATTTGCAACACGAGCACCACCTGAAAAGCCTAATAAATATGTTCGTTTATTATTGATAGATAATCTACTTTGAGCATCTTCAAATAATTTTTCGGATATATTTTTTGATTCTTCCCATGTGTTTCCATTCTTAGAATTATTGGAACCAATAATGATTATATTATATTTTTCCGCCAGCTCTTTGTAATTAGAAACAGGCAATTTACCATTACCATGTGCATCGAAAGCGTAAATTATTGGAAATGGTTTTTCAGAAGAATAAGTAGATGGTAAATACATTGAATAGTTTTGTGATGCATCATTTTTGCATATTACATTATCAATGATTTGACCAGTTGGAAATTTTTCTTTTTGAAGAATGGAATCTTTTTGGGTAAGATTGCTAACGTTGTTTTTTGTTTTCTCATTTCCTGATGAACAGGATTGTAAAAGCAGTATTGAAATTGCGAGTAAAAATAGTGAGCGAAATCTCATATTAAATGATTTTATAATTTTTGTATTCTCCGATTTTCCAACCGAATTTATTTTCAATGAAGGATGTCAGTTTTTGTTTGGCCGATAATTTTTTTTTCGTTGGGTCAAAGGAAAATTCCCAATTCATTTTTGCTATTCGGTTTTGCATAACTAGTGGGTGTGTCCCATTAAAATGTACTAATGAATCAATAAGTGAATAATCAAACTGGTCTACGCGTGGAATATTATTCTTCATCCATTCATCATCATGCCAAAGCTTATTAAATGTTTCTTGCTTAGCTTGCTGCGCTTCCGGTGGTTTTACCCAACCGTAATGATATACGAAGGCTTCTATTTGTTTTACTTTTAATTTCTCACCGTTTTTTCGGAAGCCTTGTGCATCTCTGTATGAAGAAATCATTTTATCATTTCGTACGATTCGAATTTCCTTTCTGTACCATTGTCTGGAATCGCCAACATAATCATATGACCCATAAAAATGTTTGTAGTTAAATAATAATCCTTCAACTGAGATGTCGTTTTTATAGTCTTGCATTGCTGTTCTGATAATCGGCAAATACTTTTCATGAATTACCTCATCACCTTGAATGTAAAAACACCAATCGCTGTCTTTTGCAATTGCAGCAAATGCTTTATTGGTTTCATCAGCAAGCACCCTTCCTCCCTCTCTCAACGATTCGTCCCAAACTGTTTCAATGATCTTGATTTTATCTGAGGATATAGATTTTATTAAAGCAAGTGTATCATCATCGGAGTTGCCAACAGCAACAACTACTTCATCACAAAGGGGGAGAATAGATGTAATTGCCTCAACGATCGGATAATCGTATTTAATGGCATTACGTACTATTGTGAATCCGCTTACTTTCATTTTTTTACTTCTCTTTTGGAAATAAAAGTCTAATTAAATTCCTGTAAAACTACTCGGTGAAATTGCTTTTAATTCTTTTTTTACAATATCCGAAACAGCTAGTGTGTCAATAAATTCAGAAATGCTGTTTTTTGTGATATGAGTATTTGTGCGGGTTAATTCTTTTAACGCTTCATAAGGTTTTGGATAACCTTCTCTTCTAAGAACAGTTTGAATCGCTTCTGCAACCACAGCCCAATTATTTTCCAGATCTTGTTCAATTGCTTCCGTATTGAGTATCAATTTTTCAAGACCTTTTAATAACGATTTGTATGCAATTAAAGTATGAGCTAATGGCACACCAACATTGCGTAAAACTGTTGAGTCTGTTAGGTCACGCTGTAAACGTGATATTGGTAGTTTAGCCGAAAGGTGCTCAAACAATGCATTTGCAATACCAAGGTTTCCTTCTGAATTTTCAAAATCAATAGGGTTTACTTTGTGAGGCATGGCAGATGAACCAATTTCACCAGCCTTTATTTTTTGTTTGAAATAATTCATTGAAATATAGGTCCAGATATCGCGATCCAAATCTATAAGAATGGTGTTGATGCGTTTTAAGGCATCACAAAAAGCAGCAAAATTATCATAGTGTTCAATTTGTGTAGTAGGGTAGGAACGGTGCAACCCTAATGATTTGTTTACAAAATTGTTTGCAAAAGTCAGCCAATCAGTTTTTGGATAGGCAACATGATGTGCATTTAAATTTCCGGTAGCTCCACCAAATTTTGCGCTGTATGGGATTGCTTTTAATTGAGCTATTTGATTTTGTAAACGAACAACAAATACCTGTATCTCTTTTCCTAATCGGGTAGGAGAAGCAGGCTGGCCATGAGTACGTGCAAGCATAGGTATTTCTTCCCATTCATTCGACAACGAATAAAGTTTAGCAACAACCTCCTCTAAAGCAGGTACAATACATTCGTTCATTGCATCTTTTAACGAATATGGTATAGCGGTATTATTTATATCCTGAGAAGTTAACCCAAAATGAATAAATTCTTTTTGCTCATTAAGTTTAAGTGCTTCTAATTTCTCTTTAATAAAATATTCAACAGCTTTTACATCATGATTCGTTGTTTTTTCAATGTCTTTTATTTGCTGTGCGTCTGCCTCGTTAAAATTCTTATAAATTTTACGTAAGGAAGGATAAATAGACTTATCGAATTTTTCTAATTGTGGTAATGGAAGCTCACAAAGTGCAATGAAATATTCAATTTCTACAAGTACACGATATTTTATTAAAGCAGCTTCCGAGAAATAATCGGCAAGTTTTTCAGTAGTGTTACGATAACGACCATCAATTGGTGAAATGGCTGAAAGTTTGGTTAATTCCATAGTGTTTTTCTTAAAAAGAGGAACGAAGATAAGAAAAATAGATGATTTGGGATAAGGTAAAAGCTAGAGAAGCATAGATTAAAAATCAAATCAAGAGAGGGTGTTTTCTATTTTCATTTAGCACAAGTCAATATGTTTTTAAATTAAAATATTGTCTTTTCTTGGTGAAAAGTTCTATTATCGAATTGACCATCAGATTATGAGTTAATAACAATTCAACCTTAATAAAAATTGGCTGATAATTAGTCTGATAAGGTTTACTTAAGTAATTTTGTATCGTTTTGAAAACTATGTAAAATGAAATTAAGAACACTCCCATTTTTTGTCTTTACTGTTTTTGTAATTCAGTTGCTGACATTAAAATTAAATGCTCAAGCAGTAGTAGCAAATTTTTCTGCTAGTTCAACACAAGGTTGTGCTCCTCTAAGTGTTAATTTTACTGATCTTTCAACAGGTTCTCCAACATCATGGTCATGGAATTTTGGTAATGGAAACACAGCTACAACTCAAACCCCAAGTGCAACTTACTTAACCCCGGGAACGTATATAGTAACGCTAACAGCCTCTAAACCGGGTTCTTCAAATAGTTTTTCTATTTCAATAACTGTATTTTCAAAACCTATTGCAAATTTTACTTCAAATGTTACAACCACTACGTGTATTGGGGAGCCGGTAACATTCACCGATTCTTCAACTCCTGGAGGAGGAATATTAACAACATGGAATTGGGATTTTGGCGATGGCTCAAATCAAAGCACTTCAAATGGTATTGGAACACATGTCTATTCAACAGCAGGTACTTACCCAGTTAGTTTATTGGTGATAGATAACAATGGGTGTTTTGGAAGCGTGATATATAATATTACCGTTCTTTCTGCACCAACAGCAGCTTTTACGGCTACGCCACTTCACTCATGTGCGGCACCATTAACTGTTACTTTCACAAATTCATCCTCTTTTACCGGAGCTGTATCTTATACATGGAATTTTGGTGACGGTGCAACATCTAATCTTGTAAGCCCAACACATACGTATAATTCGACTGGTTCATATAATGTCACATTAGTAATTGTTCAGGGATCCTGCACAGATACTATCGTGAAAAATAATTATGTCGTTATTCAAAATATGCTTGCGGATTTTTCTGTAAATAACGATTCAATATGTTTAGGGCAATCTATTTCTTTTACTGATCAATCGGTTCCTCTTTCTGTTTCTCGAACTTGGGATTTTGGTGATGGAATAACTTCAACATTAGCAAATCCTTTGCATACATATTCTGCTGCTGGTACTTATACTGTTTCATTAATAAATGCTACTGATCCTTTTTCATGTTTTGATTCTGAAATAAAAGTTGCATATGTGACTGTTTTTTCAACTGCTGTTGCTGCATTTACAGCAAATAATACTCAAAGTTGTTCTGCTCCTTTTACAGTTAATTTTACCGACAATTCAACAAATTCAACCACATGGTCATGGAATTTTGGTGATGGAACAACTTCGCTACTTCAAAATCCTTCTAATACTTATAATTTACCGGGAACTTATACTGTAACTTTAATAGTTTCAAATGTTAATGGTTGTTCAGATACGTTAATAAAAACAAATTACATTGTTTTATCTCCTCCTATTGCAAATCTTATTGCAACTCCGCGCAATGGTTGTGTGCCATTAACAGCTAATTTCACAAGTGCCAGCATTTCTAGTGTTGACCCAATCATAAACTATAATTGGAATTTTGGCAATGGAACAGTTACTAATACAGCTGCCCCAACAACATCAAATATCTATAATCTACCAGGTGTTTATACAGTAACATTGATTATCACTACTGCATCTGGTTGTAAGGATACCATTGTTAAAAATAATTATATCAAAACAGGTACTGTTCCAACGGCAAATTTTAGTGTAGTTGATAGAAATGTTTGCCACGGTGCTTTAGCTACATTTACAGATCTTTCAATAAATGCAGATTCTGCATATTGGAAATTTGGACTCCCTCCTGAACTTGTTGAAGGAACTTTTTCTACTCCATCAGGAGCTACATTGCCATTCAATCCTGTTACTTATTTGTTTCCAGATACAGGCTCTTTTTCTGTCATGCAAATAGTTTACTATAATGGTTGTCCGGATACAATTGTTTTGAGCGATACAATTCGAATAATGCCTCCAAAACCATTGTTTAATTACAGATTGAACTGTTCAAATTATTACATGGTAACTTTAGCAGATACTTCATGGGGGGCAACAACATGCGACTGGTATTTTGGTGATGGCACTAGTTTACTTGGTCAGCCACCATTAACTCCATTTACGCATACTTATTTGGCTAGAGGAACATACACTGTTAATATGATTGCAAATAATTCAATTGTAAATTGCAAGGATTCTATTACACACACTTTTACTATTGCGGAGCCTATAGCGCAATTTACTGCTTTGCCTATTAAAGGCTGTTATCCTCTGCCTATAAATATTTCCAATACTTCGCAGGACGCGAGTTCGTTGCTATGGAATTTTGGAGATGGAACAGCGACTTCTGTTTTAGTAAATCCTCCTGTTCACACATTTGCATTGCCTGCAACTGATACTATAAAATTGATAATTACTGATGTGAATGGTTGTAAGGATACAACAACACATCAAGTTGTAGTGCAAGGACCGATTCCTTTATTTACTGCAGATACACTAACAGGTTGTACACCATTGCTCGTGACCTTTGCTGATACATCTATTTCTGATTCAACACTTGTTAACTGGGTATGGAATTTTGGTGATGGAACTGCCATTCAAAATACAAACAATGCTTCCATTTCTCATACTTATTTTACACCCGGATTATATTCGGTAACAATGACTGTTACAGATATAAATGGATGTGCAAAAACAATTATCAGATCAAATTATATTCAACCAACTTTCCCTTCACCATCATTTGTGCTTGATACATTTGCTTGTAAAGGTGATCTGCTCACATTTGACGCAACTGCTACAAATGCTGTTGGACCGGGGATTATATATTCCTGGAATTTTGGTGATGGGTCAAATGGCAATGGTATGGTTGTTACGCATTCATATGCGATTGATAATTTGTATTCAGTTACACTTACAGTTACTGATAAAAATGGTTGTGATTCTTCCTTAACTCAAACTGTTTTAATTCAAAAACCTATTGCTGGATTTAAAGATACCATTCTTATAGAAGGATGCGGTTTTGCGAATATAAAATTTACTGATATGTCTACTGGGACATCAATAAATTCATGGCAATGGAATTTCGGTGATGGAGGTTCTTCCGCATCACAGAATCCAACTCATACCTATACCGTTCCCGGAATGTATACAGTCAATCTTATTGTAACAAATGCTGGTGGTTGTATTGATACAGTTTCGATGGATAGTGTTGTGATTGTTCCTGGACCGGTTGGAACATTTACCTTTTCACCCACAAGTGGTTGTCGTCCACTTTCCGTCATATTTACGTCTTCCAGCAATAATTCAACAAGTTATATTTGGGATTTTGGTGATGGAACAGTTTTGCCAACAAACAATACAAGTATTACACATATTTATACAAATGATGTAGTGGCTACACCTATTTTGCTAATGAGTAATACCCTTTCAGATGGTAGTGCCTGTCAGTTGCCAGCGCCATCGGCAGGGCAAATCACGGTATCTACATTCATTAATGTAAATATTGATTCTTCAACGGTAACTCTTAATCAAGATGAAACATTTACCATATTTTCTACTGTAGGAAATATATCAGGCATTGCTATTTATTCGTGGGCACCATCTGAAGGGTTAAGTTGTACCACTTGCCAAACACCTATTATTACAGGTAATGGAAGCGGACAAACTGTTACTTATACATTAACAGTTACTGATCCTACTTCAGGAACTTGCATTGGCGATGATATAATAAATGTTGTATTTACAGCATGTGAAAATGATATTTCAATTCCAAATGTTTTCACACCGAATGGCGATGAAGTAAATGATTATTTTGATATTAAAGGAACTTGTGAAAGCGATAATTTTTTATTCCTGATCTATGATAGATGGGGAATAAAAATGTTTAGTTCTGAATATGGAAAGTTATCTTGGGATGGCCGAACAACAAGTGGAATGGAAGCTGCCCAAGGAGTTTATTATTATGTGCTAAAGGTAAATGATAAATACTTTACAGGATTTATTCAGCTGATCAGATAATTTTAAAACTCGATTCGATATCCGAAATAGGGAAACAATCCTAATTGATATTCTTTTTGTATACTTTGTGATTCAGTGTTGTATGACTCTCGAAGAATGTTTTGAGTATCAAAAATATTTTCTACAACAACAAATAAACTTTGCGATGTCTTCTTTCTATTTGTTTTAAATGAAAGCTTAACATCAAAGCGTGAATAATCCTTCAACTTTTTAGAAAACGCTTCGCTGTCATTATAAATAGCAGTATTAGCTAGTTTTGATTTTTCAATATCAATTGGTGTATATCGGTTTCCGCCCGCCTGTGTGTATTTTATATCGAGTGATAGCGCTCTATTTTTGTTTTTGCCCAGCGTTAATTCATACCCGGCAAGTGCATTAAAAACATACCCTCCATTGTAGCTTGTATTGTGTTCCACCTTATTGCTCCCTTTATATTTTGAATCGTATACAGATGCAGTTGCTAAAAAATAATAATGCTTGCTGAAGAATTTTTCTAATGTAATTTCTATCCCATAATTTTGTCCGTCACCTTTATTTTCTAATGAATCAACAAGTGGAATGCCTTCTAAAGCATTGCCAACATTTATCATTGAAAAAGATGAGTTCCAGTTTTTTTGAACAGGAACATTATAAACATATTGATAATATGATTCAAATTTGAATCGAAAATTTTTCGCGAAATTGAAATCGTAACTTAAAATGCCATGCTGACTTTTTGATAGACCAATATTTCGGTTGCTTTTGTAATAGCTGTTTGAAGCAGGAATATATGTTTGATAAAAATAATAAATAGTAGGTTGGATCTGACTATGCATTCCATAACCAATACTTAAATTTTGTTTTTGTGATAATTGAAACCGCATTCCCAATCGTGGTTCTAAAGCCCATGTGTTGTTCAATAAAAAATTCTGATAATGAAGTCCTGAGTTGATTGAAATTTTATTGGTTGGTCTGAATTGCCAATGAAAAAAGCCTTGTATTAAACCTGAGTAAGTATTATTCACATTTAATTTATCAATATATTTTCCATATTTGGTTGAATAATTATATTGACGGGAATCAAAATAAAGTGTTTGATAGGTTAGTCCGGTTTTAATTAAATGGCGGGAATTTAATTTTGCAGTAACAGTATAATTGGCAATATAATTTCCTTCTGTAGATAAATTTTTCGCAATTAAAAAAGGTGTTTTATTTATCGGTGAAAGCGTATCGATGTAACCATCAAGAAAATTTCCAGATGCAGAAATTGAAAGTTTCCCCGAAACATTTGGATTAAAAAAATATAAATTAGAAATACCACAAGCGCCCATACTTGTTTTGAAAATGAGATCTTCCCCTTTCGAAATATAAGACCAATCACTTGATTTATGTTCGCTATCCAGAATGGATAATTTACTCATGCCACCAATTCCCCATAAAGTAAAAACTCCAGTTTTTTGAGTGGGAACATTTACTTTAAATGAAAGATCCTGGTATTGCGGACTAGCAGAAACGCCAAACCGAATTCCCAATTTATTAAAAACTTCTAATGTTGAATAACGATAGTTTATCAAATACGAACTTCCTTGTTTTTTTGAGATAGGACCTTCTGCGCCAATTTCCACACCATTTACACCAAGCTGGCCGGTGTATTCATTTCGTTCGTTATTTCCGTTACGTAATTTCAGATCAAATACAGCGGCTACTTTATTTCCATATTCTGCTGGGAAAGCACCAGTTAAAAAATCAGAATTGCCCAGCACATTATTATTCAACATGCTTATTGGTCCACCAGTTGCACCTTGTGCCGAAAAATGATTCGGATTAGGAATGTCAATTCCTTCCATGCGCCACAATACACCAAGCGGTGAATTGCCGCGTACAATAATATCATTACGTGCATCATTGCCTGATGAAACACCTGCATAGTTGGCTACCATTTTACTTGGGTCGCCACGACTACCAGCATAACGACCGGTTTCTTCAGCCTGAAAATTCCTTGAACTTACCGTTACTAAATCATTGTTTGCTTTTGTTTTATCAGTTTCTGCAATTACTTCAACAGCTGTTGAGGTGTATACTTTTTCCTGCAACTCAACGGTTAGAATAACTTCTTTACCTGATGTAACAATGATGTTATTTAATACAGCATCTTCATAACCAATAGAACTAACTTTCAATGCTCGCCTTCCGACAGGAATTTTTTCTAATCTAAATTTTCCGTCAACATCTGTAGTAGAGCCAATCAATGTGTCGCTGTTGAGCAAAATAATATTTGCTCCGAATAAAACTGATTTCGAATCTGCATCAATTACTTTTCCGCGAATAGTTTGTGTATAGGTTTGTGCATTCCCAACAATGGAAATCGAATAGAAGAAAAGAAATAGGATAAGGCATTTTTTCACAATGCAAAAGTAATATTTCCATTTTTGTGGCTGTTGTTTCATTACGAAATTTTCAATTAATTTTTTTTCGGAGGAATTCAAGCGGATAATCCTATCACAGAAAAGGAGAATGAGTAGTGCTAATAAAAATGAACCAATAAAATTTGATGAAAGGATTTAATTTTATTTGGTAAGCTATAACTTACGTATCAGAATAGCCGAAAGCATAAACACATGGGAAGGCTTTGCTTCATCTTAGTCCATACTGGGTTATTCTACTTTATTGTTATCAAACCTAGTTTTGTCTTATATTTACTTTCCTTAGCTTGATAGTTTACAATTAATTTATTATCACCTACCATAACCCCTATCCAATTTGGGCAAAAGTAATATTGACCTTTACCATTAATTGGTTTTGAAATTACTTGTTTTGACATGTTACCATTTGCTTCAAGGGTTGTACAAACTGTGTTTGCTTTTATAATTTGTCCAATAGAATAATTATCTTTAGGTGTATAATTATTTATGTCGAATTTTTCGTTTTGAGGATTTTCTAGATAAAAGAAAAAAAGTTTTTTATTATAAGAAATTACATTAAAATTCCCTGAATAATTCGTGTATTTTGGAATGATTTTGGTCCACTCAGATTTACCTGAATTATTGAATTTTGTAATAATTAATTCCCTGTTTGTTGAGCTTTGTTGATACTCAAGGGTGTTAGTAATATCTAAAAGGCTGATGCTATAATTAGGGGAATAAGAGCAGAATAAGGAGTCGATGGCGCTGTTTTCAGCAATGATATAAAAATCTTCATTCATTTCTACAATTTTACGAATTTTGTAGATTTTATTACTTGGAAATTTATATTCCGAATATTCAATTTTGTAAGTAAGTTTATTATTAACATCTGATGGAAATGGCGCGTAGGATTCATTAGAGGTTTTATTGGTTATTGGATCGATAATCGAAAAATAAGTACCCATCTTTAAATTTGCTGGGTCTTTTTCACTAGAGGAGCCTGACATTTCATTATAAAGTCCTGCTCGTATGATTTTTCCTTTTTTTGAAACAATTTCATAGCCAGGAAATCGGTATTTGGAATCGTCAGAGTATTTGTTTATTTGTGTTACATTGGATAGGGTTGATTCATTTGGTTTTATCAATGCAGTATAATAAATTGCAATAGTTCCACTTGTGAAATTGAAATTTCCTTTTTTAAAATCAAAAAAAGGATCTTTGCTTTCAGTTTCAAATGAAATGTAAGCAGTCCCATTTTTCATAATGCTATCTGTAAGAATGTGAATCTGTGTATTATTATAATTCATATCTATGGATTTGTTCCAAATGTTTGTAAGTGATGGATAATCAAATAGTGAAAAAATTGCAGTGTTTGTCTCGCGTGGTTCTACAATTTTTTGAATTAATAATTTTTTTTTGTCTTTCGTAAAAATAAATTGACAAACAGGTAACTTGATATTCATACCCGCATCACTTTGCAGTGATTCTATCTCTTTTCGGATAGAAAGATTTCCATCCTTATCAATTGTTTTTTGGTATAACGATCTTTTTTTTTGCCAATCAGTTAAGAGGTCATAAAAAATAACAATTTCGTTATTTATCAATGTTAATTGTAGTGTATTCCCATAATCAACAAAAAAATCTCTTTTGGTTTCAAGCAATTCTATATCTGTAGAATATTCAAGAGTCATGTTTTTTTTATTGTATTTTTCGACAATTTTTTTTGGGCTAAGTCCGCTTCTTGTTGTACGCAGAATATAAAAACTGTTCTCGTCTTCTCCAATTGTACGCTGGATCTCCGATGGTGTTTTGAGTTCTAATTCTGGTCCCTCTTCAAAAGTAATGTTTTGAGCTTTTGAGGAAAATGTATAAACTATTATGACAATACAGATTGCAATATTTCTTTTCATATTTTGCTTTTTTATAATATTGCTTTTTTTGTTTTGTTGTTATGCCGCCATTTGGAGGGCAATTTGTCCACAATGGTAATAATTAATTTGTAAAACATCCCGAATTACGAAATGAAAAACAATTGAATAAATTTTTTATTTGATACAAATATATCAAAACCAACCGTATACGGTTATATCGTTTGAGCAAAAATTATTGAGTTTGGTTCTCTGTTATGAAAAAGACCAAACTCAATAAAGTATTTGATAAACAATTTGGGCTATACGTAAAGAAGAAACGTCTGGAAAAAGGTTGGTCGCAGTCTGAACTGGCAAGTAGAGTAGAAAATAATTTTCAAAATATTTCACGTTTGGAATGCGGAGAGATAACTCCAACCTTATTTTGGTGTTATAAATTGGCTGAAGCGTTTGAGGTAGATTTATCAGAAATAATAAATGAGTTTGATTTTAGTACAAAAGTTAAAAAAACAGGTTAGCTTAAGTTTATATTTTATTAGCTAAAATGCTGTCGTTAACTTTTTCGACA